>JAJYKC010000246.1 GCA_021788955.1 Acidobacteriota bacterium | reverse complement strand
GCGACCAGATTTTGTCGATGGCGGAGTTGCCGAAGACGATGATCGTGGTGGGCGGCGGCGTCATCGGGGTCGAGTACACGTGCATGTTCGCGACGCTCGGCGTCCGCGTCATTCTGGTGGAGCGGCGTCCGAGGCTGCTTGAGTTCGCCGATTCCGAGATTGTGGAAGCGCTCAGCTACCATCTCCGCGACAGCCGGGTGACAATGCGGCTGAACGAGGAAGTCTCGTCGGTGGAAGAGACGCCGGAGGGCGGCGTGGTGGCGATGCTCGAAAGCAAGAAGAAGATTTCGGGCGATGCGCTTCTATACGCGGTGGGCCGGCAGGGCAACATCGACGAAATGAACCTGGCGGCGGCTGGCATCGAGGCGGACTCGCGCGGGCGCATTAAAGTGAACGCGGATTACCAGACCGCGCAGCCGCACATCTACGCCGTGGGGGATGTGATCGGGTTCCCGAGCCTGGCATCGGTGTCGATGGAGCAGGGCCGGCTCGCCGCGGCCCACGCGGTAGGCAAGCAGGTGAAGTCGAATCCCGCGAGCTATCCGTACGGCATTTACACGATCCCCGAGATTTCGTTTGTCGGCAAGACGGAAGAACAGCTTACCGACGAGGACGTTCCCTACGAGGTGGGGTTGTCGTATTACCGCGAAATCGCGCGTGGTCAAATCCGCGGCGATACTGCGGGCCGGCTGAAGATCATTTTCCACCGCGAGACCCGGGAGGTGCTTGGCGTACACATCATCGGGGAAGGCGCCTCGGAGTTGATTCACATCGGCCAAGCGGTTATGATTTTGGGCGGAACGGTGGAATACTTCATAAACACAGTGTTTAATTACCCGACACTGGCCGAGTGTTACAAGGCGGCGGCGTTTAACGGCCTGAATAAGCTGACGAGGCTATAACTCATGCGGCGCGCAATTGGCGTTTTGGTATCCGACCGGGTGGTGGCCGGCATGGTCGAGGACGGTGGGCAGAACGGCAAGCCGTTTACTGAACCTTTGCTGGGATGCACGGCCGACGAACTCGCCTCGCTGCCGGCCGACCAGATTGTCGAGTGCATCGGGGAACTGATAGTCAAAGCGGGGGGCGGTCAGCCTGTGATGGCGGTCGGCGCGGGGCTTCCGGGTGTGATCCGGCACGGCGTGGTGGAGGAGTCCCCGAATCTGCAGCAACTAAAGGGCACCAATATTCGCCGGTTTCTTGGCGACTTTTTGCACATGCACGGGATTGACGCTCCCGTCTCTGTGTATAACGACGCCGACATCGTGGCGGCGGGACTTGCCGGCACGCGCGGGCAACTTGACCGGATGGTGCGGGTCTGGACGCTCGGCAACGGGATCGGCTACGGACAGTATCCGTGGACCGAAGGCATGTGGGAAGGCGGCCACATGGTGGTTTCCCTCGACCCGAAAGAGCGCTTCTGCGGCTGCGGCGGCGTGGGGCACCTGGAGGGCATCATGGGGCATCGGGCGATGCGTCTGCGGTTCCTGGACCTCGAGCCCGAAGAGGTGTTCGCGCAGGCGGCGCAGGGCGACACGCGATGCGCGGAGTTTGTGGCCCTCTGGCACCGGGCACTGGCCGCGGCGACGGCGTCGATGATTCATTTGAGCGGACCGGGGAAATTCTTTATCACCGGCCCGAATTCGAAACATGTCGACTTGGAGATCCTTGGACGCTTCCTGAACGACATGGTGAAAATGAGCCCGTTTCAGGGCTATGTTTTCGAGGTTGTCCCCTCGTCGAACGAGGTAGCCATTGTCGGCGCGGCGCTGAACGCGGACCGGACACCGGCGGAGTAAGGTTTCAGGCGCGTAGTGGCTTGAGCGCGGCCCCGATCCGCGCGGTTCGCTTACCTTGGCGCCTGGCGATTTCCAGATCGTCGCCCGTGGGTGGATTGTTGGCGGCGACCATGGACGAACCATAAGGCGTTCCGACTCCGGCGTGGATCTTCGCGTGCGTATAGCCGTTCGGCGCGCCGTATTCGGCGATCATCCGCTCGCTGCGTTCCTTCCAGCCGGTAACCTTGGCCATGACAGATTCATTCACGATGTCCGGCGCGCGGCGGAGGCGCACTTCGGCGCCCGCCTCGTGGGCCCCTTCGGCGATTGCCTTGGCCAGAGCCTCAACCGCGCCGTCCCGGGAATAGAAGACAACCAGGACATTCGCAGCTTGATCCGGCATTCCTTAATCTTCCCATGCACTCAGGAAGCACCGGGCGATGGCAATCGCCGTCACTTTTTCAGAGCGATGGATTGAATCACGATCGCGCGCGATCCGCCGCGTTCGTAGGGGACTCCGGTGACGGTGACTTCACGGCCCGCGAAGGGCATGAGGCGAGCGTTCTGGCCGGCCGCGGGCATCTTACCGGCGATCGGGAGATAGATGGTCCCGTCCGAGGTTTGAATGACGAGCGGAGAACCTTTGCGCGCGCAGGCAACCGCGCACTCGGCGCTGATCGGTTTAGCGAGGTTCTGGGTGAATGTACACGACGAATCGATGACCCAACCTTGAATGGTGACCGGCGCAGGCGCGGCAGCGAAGGCCGAGACGGCGAACGAGGCGGCGAGCAGACGTTTCATCAGGTTCATGGGAGCGATAATGCGTGAGCCGGGCGGCCTAAACAATAGCAAAAATAGATTAGGGCGGCTACGAATTTACCAACCAGCCGCGTTGTCCCTTCCACCGGCCGCGGGTGAAATCGGGGAATTTCACCGGCGCGCTGCCTTGTGCGACCGACATTTCGCTTAACGGTCCGGGGGCGCTCCAGGCGGCGGCGTCGTAGACGTCCAGGTCCGGGGCGAGTCCTTCCCTCATGCACTCGATGAGCCGGTAGACCATTAAGAAGTCCATGCCGCCGTGGCCGCCGAGTTTGCGAGCCAGTTCGCCCTGATGCTTCCAGAGGGGGTGCTCGTAGCCGGCTTTGTACTGGTCGATATCCGAATATTTCTCGCCGCCCGGCTGGCCGTCGAAGTAGATGCGCGGCGGATAGTCGCGGAACAGGCCCTTTTCGCCGTGCAGGGCGTTGACCCGGCTGTAAGGACGCGGATTGACGACTTCGTGGCCGAGGGTGATCGTCCGGCCGTTGACGGTCTTAATGAGCGAGGTATTGATGTCGCCGCAGATATAGCGTTCGCGCCATTTCGGGCTGTCGCGCGGGACATGCTGTTCGCGCCAGGCGTCGAGGCCGCGCTGGGGGGAACTCATGGAGACCATGTAGTCGAAGCGGTCGCCCCGGTTGATGCCGAAGTAGTTGGCGAGCGGGCCGAGGCCGTGGGTGGGATAGAGATTGCCGTTACGCTTGGTGTGCGGGAAGCGGCGCCAGAGGCCCTCGCCGCGGTCCTCAAACAGGATTTCGCGCAGGTCGTGGAGGTAGCCGCCCTCGCCGTGCAGAAGTTCGCCAAACAGCCCGGCCCGGACCATGTTGAGCACCAGGAGTTCGGTGTAGCCGTAGCAGCAGTTCTCCATCATGAGGCAGTGGCGGCGGGTCTGCTCGGAGGTATCGACGAGCTTCCAGCAGTCCTCGATGGTAGTGGCGGCAGGAACCTCGATGCAGGCGTGCTTGCCTTGCTTCATGGCCTCGACCGCCATCGGCACGTGCCAGTCCCAGGGCGCGGCGATGTACACGAAGTCGACATCGTCGCGGCGGACGAGGTTTTCGAAGTCGCGCTCGGTCTTGCCGTACACGGCGGGTGGGTGCTGGCCGGCCCGCTCCACGGCAGCTTGAGCGGCCAGAGCTTTGGAGTGGTCGATATCGCAGACGGCGGTGACGCGGAGGTTATCGACGGCGAGGTAGTTGTGGATCATGCCGCCGCCCCGGCCGCCGAGGCCGATCATGCCCAGGCGGATCTCGGGTTTGGCCTCGAACTTCATTCCGATGACGGATTCCGAGGCGGGCGTCGAGGTCTGCGCCGCCGCCGGCTTGAGAGCCGCGAGACCGGCGAGACCCGCGACCCCGGCCTTAAACCAATCCCGGCGCGAGGCGCCGCGTTCTGACGTTTCGCTCATGCGGTTCAGTCTCCTTGAAGGGTGACCACGATTTTACCGAAGTGGGCCGCCGATTCCATGTGCCGCAGCGCCGCTTGAATTTCTTCCATCTCGAAGACGCGGTCGACGATCGGGCGAAGCTGGTGCTGGGCGATGGCGCGGTTCATGTCTTCGAACATGGCCCGGGAGCCGACGTAGATGCCGTGCAGCGTGAGGTGTTTGTGCAGGATCGGGGCGATGTTGATTTCGCTCGATATGCCTGACAGTACGCCGATGATGGCCACGTTGCCGGAGGTGCGCGCGGCGCCGAGAGAACGGGCGAGGGTGCCGGTACCGCCGACCTCGATGACGTGGTCGGCGCCAAGCCCATCGGTGAGTTCGCGGACGCGCTTGTCCCAGGCCGGGGTGGATTTGTAGTTGACGCCGCTGGAGGCGCCCAGTTGAATGGCGCGGGCGAGCTTTTCATCGCTGCCGGATGTGGCGATAACGCGCGCGCCATGCAGTCTTGCGAACTGCAGCGCAAACAGCGAGACGCCGCCAGTGCCGAGCACCAGCACGACGTCGCCGGCCTTGACGCGGCCCTGCTCGACGAGCGCATTCCAGGCGGTGACGGCGGCGCAGGGCAGCGTGGCGGCCTCGGCGAGCGAGAGATGCCCGGGGATTTGGACGAGGCCGTTTTCATCGAACACAACGTGGTCGGCCAGGACGCCGTCGATGGCGCCTCCGAGGGCGGAAGCGCCGTGCTCGGCGCGGTTCGGTCCATCGAGCCAGGTCTGCATGAAGATGCCTGCGACGCGATCGCCGGGCCTGACACGGGTGACGCCGCCGCCCACGGCCTCCACGATGCCCGCGCCGTCGCTCAGCGGGACGCGAGGCAGCGGCATCTTCGGGTTGTAGCGTCCTGTGGCGACCAGGTAGTCGCGGAAATTCAGCGACGCGGCGTGAATTCTCACCAGCGCCTGGCCGGGACCGGGTTCGGGTTTCGGCCGGTGGACGATACGCAGGTTCTCGATGCCGAATGCACCGTCGAGGAGGGCGACACGGGAGGTTTCAGAAGTCTGAGCCATGGGATCCGCTTGTATGGTACGCCCAATCAGCGTGCGGGCGGCGCGTGAGCGGGCTTCGCCGGGGAATCGGATTTGACGGGTTGATCCAACTGCTCGACCAGCCAGGCCACCAGCGCGATCTGGTCGGCTGTCCCTCGCGCGGCGAAGGCTCGAAGCTCATTGTAGGTAAACAAGCGGCGTACGTCGGCGACGGAGCGGACGAGCGTCACGATGTCCTGGA
>JAJYKC010000245.1 GCA_021788955.1 Acidobacteriota bacterium | reverse complement strand
CGTCAGCGACTGAGCGTTCGTCACGGACGAGATCAGACACTCGTTGTTCGGGCAGGCCGGCGCTGACCCCGGCACCGTGATATGATCCCCGCTCACCCAGTTTTCGCTGAAGGTGTCGCCCGACACCCAAGTCATCGTAGTTCCATTGATTGTCACGGCACTGTTTCGCGTGAACTCGTCAAACGCGGAAAGCGGCGCCACATGGGAACTGTCAAGCCATGACGCAAGCACCGTTTGCTCATCGGGAGTGGAAGGGTAAGTCACTGTCGCCGGCGTGCTCTGCGGAAGCACGATTGGAAACGTTCCTGTTCCGCACACTCCAGTGTAGACATGCGCGGAAAGGCACACGTTCACCGTTCGATTCGCCGACGAGGCGTCCGTTCCATAGCCTAGGATGTTCACCTGAAAGTTACTAAGCGAAGCAGCCCACGGGGTTGTAAGTGGGCTCGGGATCCCGGGCTGAAACATAGCCTCCAACGGACTCGACGAAGTGCCACTGTAGACCGCGTACATTCCGTCCGCTGCCAAGGCGTCGCACGGATTCGTCCAGTTCGTTCCGGTGCAGGAAGTCCCGGACGCGGAGAAGCTCGTGCCGTCCTGCACGCTCGATGCTCCCGTTACCGGGTTGACTCCCACGTTCGGCTGCGACAGCGAAACCCGCTTCAACAGCAACCCGGTCAGCGGGTCGATGTATTGCTTCGAGGCATCGGACCAATCGATCGACGGCCAGCCGTAGTTTCCGTACGCGGCCGCATCAAACGGTGGCGCGTCGGCGTAGTCGTTGCCCAGGGGAGGATTCGCTGTCTGAAACGTACCACTTGCCGAAGTCCCACCGCACGTAATTTGGTAATAATGCTGCGTGAAGGCTTGCAGCGCCCGGGAATAGCGCCGCCCGTCGCTGGCCGTCTCGGCATCGCGCTTGCCCACGACGTACACCCGCTCAGTCCCGGTCGACGTGTTTCCAACACGGGAATCCACGTTCGAGCCCGCGAACAGCGCCGGGTCCACATCATGCACTAAGGGCGTGAGCGAAGGCGACTCGCTGACCTGCAGCGTGCACGCATTTTGGTTCGGCGCAATGTACCGGATGACAGCCTGAGTCTCCGTCGCCGCCACACCCGTCACCGTAATCGTCTGCCCCAGAAGCGCCGCCGCGCCGAAAACCGTCGGGAGAATTAGTTTTACCATGACGCGAGCGAGGTCCTCATCCAGGTGTTCGTGTTGATGCACAGATAGAAATAGGTTCCGTCAGTCGCCCAGTTGTTCGTCGTGCAAGCAGTGGTCGAGGTCGCCGGCACCGCAACTTTCAAGAGAACAACCGTCCCATCAACGCTGACAATGGCGGCGCCGCCGCTATCCACGCTCACAATCCCCGTTCCCGCGCCAACGCTCTTGGAGCTCAGAAACGCCCGGTAGTCCGTAATTCCGTTCGCATTCCAGGCGCCGCTGGTCGCCGTCACGGTGAATAACGGGATGGTGCTCGCTGGAAACGCCGTCACCCCGTTTTGCACCGCACATACAGCCGTGCACGTAAGGGACAGCGTGGAGCCTATTGCGAGAGTCCCGTTGCTCATGAGGTAAAGATAGGCTGTGCCGCTTCCACTGTTCAGAGTAACCGACGCGGGCGAGGCAACCGTATACGTTTCGGCACCGAACCGGAAGTTGCAAGGTGTCGACACCGAGCAGTTCGATCCCATCGTAAGCGCAGTGGCGCTCGTTTCCGTAACGGCGAAGTCCAGAAGCTGACTGGATAACAATGCCCCGCCGGAAGCAAGCGACTGAGGTTGCCATTGGCCGGCGGTGCCGCTCCATACCAAGGCCTGCCCGGCCACGGGAGCAGTGCTCGACACCGGCTCCCCCTGCAGCCGGATTACCTTCGTCGTGCCCGGCGCCCCACTGACATCCCCGCCGACTTGCGTCCACACGACGTTCGTCCCGTCCGTCGTCAGTACATCGCCCGCGTTGCCCGAAACTGGCGGCAGCGAACTGCTCGATGTGCTGGCCTGCGCCGTCCAGACGTTCGCCGACGTGCAGGCATATATATTCGCCCCAAGCGGCGCCGACTCCAAAAAGTACATCTGCCCTGCGGTGCAACTGGCCGGCAACGCCGTCCCCGCGCTCATCGGTTTCGTCACCCCGTCCGCCGAAAAATCCACGCTCTTGCTCTGCGTGCGGAGATCAACCTGAGTCTGGCCCCACAGCGTCGCGAGGGCGGCCGCGACCCAAAGGGCCGTGAATATTGGTATCTTTCGCATCAAATTCTCTTCTACCTGCCTCCGGAACACAAGATATCCGGCCGGTTTGGACGAAGAGATGTAGATGGCTGATAATGAGAGGAAAATAGCTTGTGACTGACTTTTCGACAGTGCGCGGAGTCCCGCTCATCGCGGACTGAAGCATGAGCCGCTTCAAGGCCTCGGCCTCCGCACCGCCACCGCCTCCCGTCCGTCCCGCGCCGGTCGCACCGCCGCGGTTGACTTCGGGCGCCCAGGGCCCCGGAGGCCCGCGTATCCCGCGGGTAGCGACCGGCTCCAACCCGTTCCAGAATCTGGGTTTCTTCTTCACGGCCGCCTTCGTCACTGTCCAGTTCGGCTACATCGGGGAACTCCTGGCAATTGTCGGCCACGTCTATGTCCCTCTCGTCTACGTATTCGGAGGCCCCGCGGTCTTTTTCGCGATCGTCGGCAACCGATGGCGTAGTGTTTTCCGAACCCGAGTCGGGTACTACTTTGTAGCGCTTAACGTGCTATTCCTGGCGTCCGTGCCCTTCAGCGTCTACCGCAGTGCCTCGCTGTCAACATTAAAAATCGTGGTCCTCGCCGTCTACCCGGTCTTCCTCCTCATCGCGGGCCTCGTCACTACCGTCGCTCAGGTGCGTGTACTGATGTACCTGATGGTCCTCGCAAGTATCCTGGACGCGCTGTTGACTCTCAAATTCGGCGTTGAGAATTCGGGCCGGCTATCATTTGTCGCTGGGTCTCTAGGCAACTCGAATGATTTTGCGCTTCATCTGCTCATCGCATTGCCGTTGTGTTTGTTCTTCATCTTCGATCCGGCTCGGCACGCGGCCACCCGTCTGCTTATGGCGACCGCTGCCCTCGGGATGCTGTATCTCGCCTTGCAGTCGGGCTCGCGCGCCGGAGTCGTCTGCTTGATCGTCATCTGCCTGTTCGGACTTTGGAAGGCTTCGGCGGTGCTACGAATCATTCTGGCGATCGCATTACTCCTAGTTATCGCCGCGCTGCCCACATTGGCGCCCGAGACTTGGACTCGCCTCGCGGGAAAATCCTCGTCGTCGTCGTTGCGTGAGTCCCGCGAAGCGTTGTCGGCCGACGAATCGGCACAGGCGCGGCTGGACTTGCTGCGCCGCAGTATCCAGCTCACCGTGATGCACCCGCTCTTTGGTGTCGGCATCGGCGAATTCTCCGACGCAGAGTCGGGTCTGGCCGCTTCGGAAAACGTGGCCGCTCACTGGCAGGTCACTCATAACGCCTATACGCAGGTCTCGAGCGAGTGCGGTATCCCCGCGCTCATATGCTTTTGTGGGGTCGTCTTCGGCTCGCTGCGGCTCTGCCTTCGCCTTCATGGCCTCTCGCGGCCTCGCGCCAAACTCGGAGAGGTGGGCAGGATGGCGTTGGCCATTTCGGTCTCCGTCGTCTGCCTCGTCTTCGCAATGCTATTCGACTCGATCGCTTACTTGAACTACGTTCCCACGTTCGCCGGCCTCAGTGTCGCCCTCTGGAACGCTTCACAGGACGATCTCCGCGCCGCTGGGGTTTAGCGCCATGTGTGGCGTCGCAGGTTTTGTTTCCTGGCAAGGCGAAGACGCAGCGGCGACGCTCGCGAGGATGACCTCCGCCATCGCCCACCGCGGCCCCGACGCCGGCGGTCACTTCACTCTTCCCCCCGTTTACCTGGGTCATCGGCGTTTAAGCATCGTCGACCTCGCCGACGGCGGGCAACCGATGTTCAACGAGGACCGCAACATCGCCATCGTCTACAACGGGGAGATCTTCAACCACGCCTCGCTGCGCCCCGCCCTCGAACAGGCTGGCCATCGCTACGCCTCGCACTGCGACACGGAGACGATCCTCCATGCGTACGAGGAACGCGGCGCCCGCTGCCTCGATGATTTTCGGGGTATGTTCGCATTCGCCCTTTGGGATGGCCGGCGCCGCGAGTTGTTCTGCGCCCGCGACCGCCTCGGCATAAAGCCCTTTTACTACTTCTGGGACGGAACCCTGTTCGCCTTCGCTTCCGAAATCAAGGCGCTGCTGGAACATCCCTCCATCCCGGCCAGGCTCGATGAGGAACAGATACCAGAGGTACTCGCCTTCGGCTATTCGAGCAGCGAGGCCACGCTCTTCCGTGGCATTCGGAAGCTGATGCCCGGCCATCACCTCACGCTCTCAATCGCCGGTGGCGTGCCCCGTCTCAAAATTGAGCGCTATTGGGACGTCCCATCCCCGAGCGAAACGCCCTCCTTTGACATCCCCCGCTCGGACCAGGACTGGATCCGCGAGACTCGGCGGCGGCTCGAAGAAACCGTCCGCTTGCGTTTGATGAGCGACGTTCCACTCGGTATGTTCTTAAGCGGTGGCGTCGACTCCAGCGCCATCGCCGCCCTCATCCGCCGCCAGACGAACGGTCCCGTGAAAACCTTCGCCGTCGGCTACCGCGAGCAGCGTTTCAGCGAATTGAGCTATGCCGCTCGCGTCGCCTCCGCCATCGGCGCCGAGCACCACGAAATCCTTCTCAGCCGCGAGGAGTTCTTCAACTCCCTTCCTCGCCTCATCTGGCACGAGGACGAACCAATCGCCTGGCCATCCAGCGTATCGTTAGCCTTCGTCAGTTCCCTCGCCTCGCGCGAAGTCAAGGTCGTGCTCACCGGGGAAGGCAGCGACGAACTTTTCGCCGGCTACGAACGCTACCGCTGGCATCTGCTGAATCAAAGGGTTGCGAAACTCTACTGCCTCCTGCCCTCCCGCCTTCGCGCCGCGGTCCGCGACCGTCTCGCTTCGTCCTCACAAATTTCCGGAGATCTCCGCCGCCGCCTCTCCCATTCCGTTCTGGGCCGGAACCTGACCCACGAATCGCTCTTCCTCGACAACTTCTACGCGGCCTTCAGCCCCTCCGACCAACAGCGCCTGTTCGCCGGCGCCTCTCCCTACACAAGCTACCTCCGGTTCTGGAACGCGCGCCCCCACGATTCCACGCTCTCTCGCCTCCTCTATGCCGATCAGAAAACGTACCTCGTCGAACTGCTCATGAAGCAGGACCAGATGAGTATGTC
>JAJYKC010000244.1 GCA_021788955.1 Acidobacteriota bacterium | reverse complement strand
TTGCTTCCACGCCGCGTTTGACCTCGTTGTAAGGTTTGCCGTCTCGAATGGCATCCACCAAATCGTTCCACTCGTTTTGATAGGGATCCCTCTCATCGGGGCTCACCTTGGATTCCCACATGAGGTTTTCCGGGGACGCTGTCTGACTCTTGTACAGGCTTGAGGGCAGCCCGCAGTCGCTCTTGCTGGAAGCGATGCCCATGCCCTTGCTCCCCTGCAGAGAGCTCTTGTAGATCTCCTGGCATCCCTTCATACAGCGGCCGTCAAAGAAGAACTTCGTACCGTCGGAATAGGTGTATTCCACCGAATAGACGTCAAAATTCTGATCCACGTAGGCAACTCCATCGGGACTGACCTTGTAGTGCCGGCCGCCCAGGGCCTGCGCCTTTACCGGCCATTCGTTTTTCATCCATCCCAGATGATCGATGATGTGGATATAAAAGTCGTTGTAGCAACCTCCGCTCGCCCAAATGAAGCTGTGGAAGCGCTTCACCTGGTAGAGCAGGTCGGTGATGCCGTCCGGTTTGGGCAGCGAGAGGAAATATCCGCCGGGGCCGTGCATGCGGTAACCGCGCTGGAGGATAATTTCGCCGATCTCGCCGTTATGGACACGGTCGGCCAGTTCCTGCATCGCCCGGCTGTGACGCGACATGAGGCCTACGCCCACCTTGAGGTTTCTGGCCGAGGCGTCCTGGGCGAGCGCGAACATGCGCTTGCTGGTTGGGCCGTCGGCGGTGAGCGGTTTTTCCATGAAGACGTTCAAGCGCTTCTGGATGGCGTAGTTGAAGTGCACTCCGCGAAACGCGAGAGGCGTTGCGAAAATGGCGATGTCGCCCGGGTTCAAGGAATCCATCGCATGACGATAGGCGTCGAAGCCGAGAAACTGGCGATCCGGCGGTACGTCGACTTGAGCCGGGAAACGCTGCTGTAACTTAGTCAGGTCGTTCGAAAGGCGTTCCGGGAACAGGTCCGCCATAGCGACCAGCTTGACAGGACCGCGCTTGACGGACAGGGCGTTCGCCGCCGCGCCGCCGCCGCGCCCACCACAGCCGATGAGCGCCACCTGGATCAAATCGCTGCCCGCAGCGTGGACGGGAGGCATCGCAACGCCGGCCAAAACCGATAAGGCAGCCGATTTGCCGCCCGTCTTGATGAATTCACGACGACTGCTCGAATCCTGTAAAGTGTCCATGTCCATTCAGTCTCTCCGCGCCAGCTTCGCGGAAGCCCTCCTTGGTATGCGGTAGTAGTATATACCGGAGCAGATCTCGATGCTCCGCAGAGGCGGGAGGGCTACTTATTGGGATTGACCAAAGCTCCGTAAACGGTGGGACGGCTGACGTGGTCCATCTGCGGCTGGCCTTTGCCGAACATCCGCTGGGTCATGCCGACGAAGACAAGGTCGTTGGTGGGATCGACCCAGAACCAGGTAGCAGCGGCGCCTTCCCAGTAGAAGGTGCCTTTGCCGACGACGTCGTCGGCGGTGGGCGGGTCGGTGAACACGGCGAGATCGTAGCCCCAGCCGTGACCCGGACGCATGACGGCGTTTCCTATGGAGAACTTGCCGGTCATCAGGCTTGGCGGTAAGTGATTCGAGGTCATGAGGCCGACGGTCGCCGGGGAGAGGATGCGCGCGCCGTCGAGTTCGCCGTGGTTCAGCAGCATCCGGGCGAAGCGGGCGTAGTCGGCGGCGGTTGAGACCAGGCCGCCTCCTCCCGAGGGCGCTCCCGGGATCGCGGTGAAATCCGCCTTCGGCCCGGAGGCCTGGCCGGTGACGACGAGGTTGCCGTCCGGCCCCGGGGAGTAGAGCGTGGCGAACCGGTTGCGCTTCTGTTTCGGGATGAAGAAAGCGGTATCGTTCATCCGCAGGGGCTTGAAGATGCGTTCCTCCATGAACTCGGGTAGCGGCTTGCCGGAGAGTTTCTCGATGATGTAGCCCTGGATGTCGGACGCCACGCTGTAGACCCACTTCGAACCCGGTTGGTAAAGCAGCGGGAGGCCGGCTAAGCATTTCATCATTTCGCCGAGGTTGGGGACAGCGAAGCAGTTCCTGGCCATGTACGCCTTGTCGACGGGTGTGGAGCCGAAGAGCCCATAGGTGAAGCCGGCGGTGTGGGTGAGGAGTTCCGCCATCGTCGGCGGGTGGCCGGGGGGTTCGGTGACGATGGCTCCGGCGCCGTCGACTTCCTTGAACACCTTCAAACCGGCGAACTCGGGGATGAATTTCGAGATGGGGTCCGAGGGGTGCCACTTGCCTTCCTCGTAGAGGATCATCATGGCGACGCCGGTGACGGGCTTGGTCATGGAATAGATGCGAAAGATCGTGTCGTTGGTCATGGGGGCGCCGGAGGCAAAGTCCCTCACGCCATAGGAGCGTTCGTCGACCAATTTGCCGTGGCGCATCAACAGGGTCACCACGCCGGCGAGACTTTTGTCGTTCACGGGGCGCTCCATGGCTTCGTGGAGCCGGCCGAGGCGCGCGGAGGAGAAGCCCAAGGACTCCGGGCCGGGGCGCGCCGGCTGAGCCGCGGCGAGAACCGGTGCGAGGACGAGGAGGGCGAGGGTTATGGGGCCGCTGGTTCTTTGGCGGAGTCGGGATTCCATTCCACGAATGATAGCGTAGCCGCGCCTAGCGCGACTTTACTAGGGCGACGGGCTGGACGCCTGCGAACTCCTTGACGGAAAGGGCCAATCCGGCCATCTCTTGGTATATACGTAATTGTGGGTAGCGAGCGCAGCTCCGGTGGCTTTTGGGATAGGTCTCGACTGAGCGGCAGGATTCGTGTGTATACGTAATTGATGAACCCCTGCGTGGTCTCCGCCTCAAACCGCGGCGCATCTTCGCCGATCAAGGGCACCCGTACGGCAGTTTCTGTCATAGAAAATACACCCTCCTGCCCTGACCTTGGTTCTTCCAGCATTTCCCCCTTGCGCAAGACCCCGCCCCGCCTGCTAGCATCAACCTTCGGAGGTCCAACTATGCTTCGTCTGAAACCCGGCGCCATCGCCGTCGCCGCCCTCGCCCTCGCCTCGCTCGCCGCACCCACCGCGCGGGCCGGCGAAAAGGCGCTCATGCACTGCTTCGCCTTCACCGCCATCCCGACGGCGTCACAGGCCGACTGGAACGCCTTCTACCAGAAAACCGACGCCATCCCCTCGAAAGTCCCTGGTGTCACGAAAGTCTGGTATGGCAAGCTCGCCCACCCGCTCAGCGTCGACGGCGCCGAGCGCCAGTACGGCGTCTGTATGGAAATGAAGGATGCCGCCGCGCTGAAGGCCTACGCCATGCACCCCTACCACCGCGAGTGGCTCGGCGCCTACGAAAAGGTCCGCGTCGAAGGCACCACAACCTTCAACATCCTCGGACAGTAACCTCAACGGACCACGCGGCCGCGGCACTCGCCGAACCCAATCCGCTCCTGCCCCGGCCGCTCCGCGTATCCCGTCAGAATCACTTCATCGCCGTCTTCGAGATACCGCCGCGTCTCCCCATCCCCTATCACCAGCGGCTCGCCCCCGCCAGTGATCTCGAGCAAACACCCCCGGCTCTCTTCGTCCTTCCCTGACACTGTCCCCGTAGCCAGCAGATCCCCCGGCCGCAGATTGCAACCGTTGCTCGCATGGTGCGATACCATCTGCGCCGGCGTCCAATACAACTCCCGCGCATTCGCCTTGCACACCCGCACCGGCGCAATCCCTTGCTCCCGCATCCGCGCCGTCTCGATCGCCACTTCGAGCGTGATGTCGAACGCCGCCCGCCCCAGCCCCGCCGGCCCCGTCAGATACGGCAGCGGCGCCGGATCCCCCATAGCCCGCTCCGCCGCCGGTACCCGGTACGCCTCGAGCGCCTCCACCGTCACCACCCACGGCGAAATCGTCGTCGCGAAATTCTTCCCTAAAAACGGCCCGAGCGGCTGATACTCCCACCTCTGAATGTCCCGCGCCGACCAGTCGTTCACCAGGCAGAACCCAAACAGATGCTCCTCTGCCTCACCCAGCGGAATCGTCTCGCCCAACTCGTTCCCCGGGCCGATGAAAACACCCAGTTCCAGTTCATAATCGAGCGCCCGGCTCGCCGTGTACAGCGGCGGATCCCCCGGCAACTGCCCGCACGGCCGCCGCACTTCGGTCCCCGAAATCACAATCGACGATGCCCGCCCGTGATATGCGATCGGAACCCACTTGTAGTTCGGAAGCAGTGGACTCTCCGGCCGGAACAGCTTCCCCACTCGCGTCGCATGATGCAACGAAGCGTAGAAATCCGTGTAATCCCCAATCCGCGCCGGCTTGAGCATCTCTGCCTCCCGCTGCCAACAGAACGCCCCCGGCGTCGCCCGCACGGCTGCCTCGTCCGGCCCGCCCTCCGCAAGTAACGTTCGCAACCGCTCCCGCAGCCTCGCCTGCTCCCCGCGCCCCAGCGCCATCAACCCGTTCAGCTCGCCCGCCACGCACGCCTCGCGCAGCGCCTCGCCCAGACCGCGCAAGAACCCCGCGTGCGCCATCACCCGCAGATCAAGAATCCGGTCGCCGACCGCCACCCCGATCCGGGGCCTCTCCTTCCCCGGCAACCTCCGGAATACTCCATACGGCAGATTCCCAATCCCAAACCCGCGGCCAGCCGCATTCGCCGACTCCACCCAACTTCGCATCGCCATTCCTGCACTCATAGCAAACCCAGCCCCCGCACTCCCTGCTCGGGATCCTCAACCGAGCACGACCCGAAACTCAACGCAAAACCCCGCCGCGCCTCCTCCACTTGCCGGCTCGTCAGCGACATCCCGCAGCATCGCACAAATCCCTCCGAAAACCGGAACTCGCCCGCTTCCCTCTCTTCGAGAATCCGCCGCACCACCGTCTCGCTCTGCCCGAACCACGCGCAGGCCGCCGCCAGAAACACGTTCAAAAACCCATGCATCACCGCCCGCGCGCTCCCCGGCTCATACGTCAACGCATACTCCCCGCGCACCGGATGATGCAACCCCGCCGTCGCCTTAAACGAAACCCCCAGCACCGCCGCGCGCACCAGGAACGACGCCACCCACTCCACAGTCGGAAACGCCTCCGCCGTCAAACCGCCCGTCCGGATCTTCGCCCGCATCCCCGGCCTCCGGGCCAGCCCGTCCAGGGCTCCGGCGAACTCCGCCGGCATCTCCACAAACACCATCCGCCCACTGGCGTCCACCCCCGCATCGAGCGCCTTCGTCTCAACCGCATCAATCACAAACCGCCCCGCCGCCGGCGCCCGCCCCGGCTCCTCCACCAGCACACTCAGCCGCCACGCCTCGCCCTGCTTCGGCGCCGC
>JAJYKC010000243.1 GCA_021788955.1 Acidobacteriota bacterium | reverse complement strand
AACTACAATCGGGACCCGCAGTCGATCCCGTGGCGTGACACGATCAGCAAGGCTGTCAGGAGCCTGCGTGGAAGCGAGTACACCATCACGGAGCCCCGCGACCTGTACTCGGCCGTCAACGACATTGTCAGCCGTGTCGTAAAATCAAGGAACGAGCGGTCGGCTTCATCCATCTCTACTCAATAGAGGGTCTGCACGAAGTATGAGGACAATGAGGATCATTGCGATGGTCTTGTTGCTGGTGGCCGGGGCAACCAGCTTGGCTTCCGCACAGGGCCTGGGGAGCACCTACTCCCGTAGCCTGGCGCCTTATGTTCCCTCACCGGAACCCGTCGTGGACCGCATGCTGGAAATCGCAAACCTCAAACCCGGCGAGGTGTTGTATGACCTCGGCTGCGGCGACGGACGCGTCCTGATTGCGGCGGTTCGGAAGTATCAAGCAAAAGCCGTTGGGGTCGAACTCAACGAGAAGATTTATAAGCGCGCTCAGGAGCGCATCAATCTCTTTGGCCTCCAGAACCACATCCGACTGATCCACGGAGACCTCCTCGACGTCGACTTGAGTGATGCCGACGTCGTCACTTTATACCTCATGCGCTCCTCCAACGAGGGACTCCGTCCCCGCTTGGAAAAGTTCCTCAAACCGGGCGCCCGCGTGGTCGCCCACGACTACCCCGTACCGGGTTGGAAGCCGAACCGCGTCGAAGAAGCCGAAACCGACTCTCACGTCCACACTGTCTACCTCTACGTCATGCCGCCGGTGAAGAGTCAAGCACGTTAGCGGCCATTACCCCATTCCCCGCCAGAATTCCAAAAATCTATTTAAAGCTATTAGAATCATAGGTTTGAATCCAATATTCCGGATCGGCTTGCTTCACAACCCTGTGACTTGCGTGCGATACTGTGGTTAGGAATCTTGGCACAAGCCGTACAGCAGGCGTCGCGTGAAACGTCCACAGGAAGCGTGGCGCCGCCGGATGTTGTACGCACGAATCGAATGAAGAGCAAGAGCATGTCGCAGGTGGGCGAGGCGATCGCCCGGTACCACCGACTCCTGGAAGCTGAGCCTTACCGCGATCTGGGTTGGGCGCACGCGCTGCAGGAGACGATGAAGCAACAGAAGTTGTCGCTTGGCGGACGTCCCGTGTCTCCGGTCCTGCGCCCCCATTTTCTGACGCAGCGCCAGTACACGTCTCTTTCGAGCACGTGCGAGACGCTTTCGTCGGCGATCGACCGCCTCGAACGCACCGCGCTTTCTAACCCTGGTCTGCTTTCCCGTATGCAGCTTCTGCCCGCGGAGAAGATGCTGGCCGCCGTGGATCCCGGCTACCCGTATCTTGCCGTGACGAGCCTGTTCGGCACTCATCTGAACAATGGCACCATGCGCTTTGCCGAATACAGCTCAGAGACTCCCGTAGGAGTCGCGTTTGCCGGCCATGTTTCCGACCTCTTCTACGAGGCGCCCCCGGTCCGCGAATTCCGGAAAAAGTACAAGCTTTCGAAACTCGGGGGAGCAAAGCCCCTGCTTTCAGCGCTCCTCAAGGCTTACAAGGAGTGGGGCGGCACAAAGAAGCCGCAGATAGGGATTCTCGAGTTCCGGCAGCCGTTCCAGACGTCTGAATCGACCGAGAATTACCTGATTGCTGAATTCTTCCGCAGCCAGGGCTATGAAGCAGTAGTGGCCAGCGCGGACCAGCTTGAATACCGCAACGGCGTTCTGTCCCGCGAGGGTTTCGCCATCGATCTCGTTTTCCGGCGTCTGCGCGTTCAAGAGTTCCTGGTACGCTTCGACCTTTCGCATCCTTTGCTGCGCGCCTACCGCGAAGGGGCGGCGTGCTTCGTGAACAACTTCCGCTCGGAAATCGCTCAGAAACGCTCAATCTTCGATCTGCTGACCGACGAAGCGATCACCGCATCCTTCCCGGCCCTTGAGCGTCGCACCATCCGCGAGTTCATTCCCTGGACCCGCGTGGTTTCCGCTTCGAAGACGACCTATCAGGGCGAGACTATCGACCTGCCGGACTTCATCCTGAAGAACCAGGCCAAGCTGGTGCTGCGTCCGAACGACGACACCGCCGAGTTGGCGACATTCCACGGCGCCACTGTCGACGCGTCCCACTGGGAGCGCGCGCTCCGTATCGCGATGCGCAGCCCGTATGTGGTGCAGGAATACGTCGAGCCGGTTCGCGCTCTGTTTCCGATGCTGACGTACGGGCATCTGGAAATGCGTGAGTTGAACGTGGACGTTCACCCGCACTCCTACCTGGGGAAGGTGCAGGGTGCTTCGGCGTGGTTGACCGCCGGGGGGCCAAACGGGTTCTCAACGCTCGCCGGTCTCGCTCCCGCGTTCCTGCTCGAATCGAAGTAATCGCGTTCAGTACTGGATCGCAGTCTCACGCTCCGCCTGCCTGATGACGGCACGCGTAAGGTAGCGTATGTTCTGGGGAAGGCGCGCGGCAACAAACAGTAAATCCGGCGTTGGTCCGAGGAGGATCGCTACTCCGCGAATTGGGCTGTCGTTTTTCTTAAGCCAGGAGTACGTGCCCAAGCCATCGGCCTGAGCTGGGGTCTCGTACTCGACAACGGAATCGCTCCGGTACGTCAGCTTGTCGTGTGGGTACGGGCCAACCGGGTACTGCTGCACGGGAAACCACCTTTGTACTCGCCTGACGAACGCCATATGCGCGGGAAACACGCGCGCAATGACCCTGGCGACGTCATATCTGCCGGAAGTGCCGCTGGACCGAAAGTTAATCTCGATAACTGGGGCTCCAAGATCCCTCGTGGACTCCTCTATACGTTCAGGCGGTTCGGGGCTGATGAGCAGGATGGCACCGCCCGAACCGTAATCGCCAAGGCAGGACCAGCCTCTCGGGCCTAGACCCCCGATCCCTTGGGCTGCCCGGTAGTATGCCAGCCGTGAAGCAGCCTCGGCACTCGTCTCCGCGAGTACGGGTCGCCCTTCTGGCGCGTCGTGCGGGCCCGCTTGACCCACTGACTTGCACCCGACGAACGGAACACGGACCAATCCGCGTTCACTTTGCGCTACCAGCGGAAAGCAGATCGAGCAGGCGAGCAGGATCGCCCAGGCTCCTCTAAAATTCATCCGCCATCTCGTAGGGCGCCTTGCACCGCGACGCGAGCAAACCCGTCGCCGCATCGAGATCCAAGTTCGCCACAAGCAACCCTTCCTCCCCGTACGGCTGATAACAAAGCAATGTCCCATCCGGGCTGACGATCGCCGACGTGGTCGGCGAACCGTCGCCAGCGCAGTTCACCGTCGCGACGTAGCAGGTGTTCTCGGCGGCCCGGCACAGTATGGCCTTTTCATGAAACGTGTTCGCCGGATCGGCGAAACGCACGGGACGGTAGCCGCCGGGCTCGGCCTCGTGAAAATGAGGATGGAAAACGATCCTGGCTCCGCGTTGCGCCGCGAATCGGACCGTCTCCGGATACCGCCATCCTTCATGGCAGATCGCGATGCCGAACTTCACTCCATCGGTCGTGAAGACTCGCCGGCCAGCGCCCGCCGTGTACACGCTCTCCTCGGAAGGATCGATCTGCACCTTGTCCTGAAACCCGGCAACGGTTCCGTCCGATCTCACGACCAACGCCGAGATTCGCAAGGCCCCTTCCACGATCCGTTCTGTCCCGAGGATCACCGCGATCCCTGCCTTCCCTGCTGCCGCGGCCACCCGTTCCCACGCGCGCTCGAGAAAGGCGGCATCCGGCGCCGTCACTTGTTTGCCGTGGGCCCGATACCCCGGTACGTAGCACTCCGGGAAGCAAACGATGCGGGCGCCGGCCTGCCCGGCGTCCGCTATAGCGTTCTCCGCCCGCGCGGCAGAGTCCTCGCGGCTCGCCGGATAAGGCAAGTTGGCCAGTGCGATGCGGAACGCATTCATGCAGTAGCCCATTCTTGATTTAACAAGGGAACTTACTCGGGAATTAGTCCGTTCGGATACCAGGCAGTCGGCCCGTGTATGTTCGAGGAACCAGACCAGATGTCCCGATAAACCTGGCCCGCTAAGATCCGAGATAGCGGCATTGCCGGTTCTGAGGCCGGCGGCGGGAGGGGCGACTTTGATGATCCGGAAGGGCTCATAAGGCGCCGTTGGACCGGGAAAGCGTCGCTTCCCCGGTCCAACCACCGACTATGTTATCCGAAAGGCGCGCCTGTTATTTGAGTGTACGAACGAAGGCGACAACATCGTCGACCTGCTTGGCGGACAGTCCGCTTACAGGCTTCATCTTTCCGGTTCCGGCGGTAATGACCTTCTTCAACTCTGCGTCGGCCTTCGACTGAACCTCCTTGGAAGCCAGCGGATGCATCTCGACTTTGAACATCTTCGCGATCGCAGCCTTCCCTTCACCGTTGGCGCCGTGGCACGGCTGGCATCGGGCTTCGAATACCGCCTTCCCTTCCGGCGCGGAGGCTAACCCAAGTCCACAAAATGCAAGAAATATTGCGACTGATCTCATTTTCTACTCTCCTATCCTTCGATTCTAATCATTTCTGGGCCGCGAAACGGCCAGAGCCGTTCGCCGACGATCATCGAATCACCAGCCGGATCGCCACAATGGTGACTCACAAAAGAACTCATCAGGCCGGTCGGGACGTCGTTATTTTTGCCCCTGTAGTGCTTCATAGTCTACACACAACACTTGACGTGCAATTTTCATGCCGCCTTCGGCGGGTGTCCGCATCTGCAATCGAAACGTTTAAAGGACCGGACGTCTCCTCGGCGCGCTCCTGCTACTGCCGGCTCCCGCTCCACGCTTGATTCCGGCGGATCTCTTGCCACCTGATGGCTCACCGTTATAACGGCTTAGGAGTGTTTCACCGGCCTTTATCTTGTCGAACATCCACCCGTTCTGAGACGTGAGTTCCGCCGCGGGTATCTGCATACTATTGCTCTCAGGGAGATGTGATGGTCTCGGACCGGTAGGCATCGCCGCCGGACGTCTGACGTGATGACTTGCCATGTAAAGTGTGACCTGATCTACGCATTTCTACCGCCGGCAACGTCGCGTGACGTCAGAGCCGCTGGGGCATATGGCGCATCGTTGTGGGATGGATGCGCGTGCTCGCTGGCCAATAAATCACGTTAACCTTGTTCCTCGCTGTATCGCTTCAACCGGAAAGCGTGCATGCCGCGGAGGGTGAAGATTTTGCCGAAGGCAGCCTCCGAACGACACCTACAACCGGCCGGCGCCGGATTTCAGTCATCTGGCCCGCCTTGATAAGGAGCCAGGGTTCAGCCGTCGTCGATCAACGGATTCGATCAAGACTCATGCCGCAGCCTCATTCC
>JAJYKC010000242.1 GCA_021788955.1 Acidobacteriota bacterium | reverse complement strand
CGTTCCGCGAATACACCAGCCTCATCGACAACCAGAGCAAGCAGTTCTGCACGCTCCGGGGCCTGATGAAACTGCGCAAGGCGAGTCATCCGGCGCCGCTTGAGGAAGTCGAGCCGGCGAGTGAAATTGTCAAACGCTTCGCCACCGGCGCCATGAGCTTCGGCTCCATCAGCAAGGAAGCCCACGAGACGCTGGCCATCGCGATGAACCGCATCGGCGGCAAGTCCAACACCGGCGAGGGCGGGGAAGACGAGGCGCGTTATGCGCGCGATGCGAACGGCGACTGGCGGCGCAGCGCCATCAAGCAGGTGGCCAGCGGCCGTTTCGGCGTGACCACGCACTATCTGGTCAACGCCGACGAACTGCAGATCAAGATCGCCCAGGGCGCAAAGCCGGGCGAAGGTGGCCAGTTACCCGGCCATAAGGTCGATTCCGAGATCGCGCGTGTGCGCCACTCGATTCCCGGCGTAGGCCTGGTGTCTCCGCCGCCGCATCACGATATTTACTCGATCGAAGATCTCGCCCAGTTGATCTACGATCTCAAGAACGTCAACCCCAAGGCGCGCATTTCCGTGAAGCTCGTCGCAGAAGTCGGCGTCGGCACGGTTGCGGCGGGGGTTGCGAAGGCGCATGCCGATGCCGTGCTCATCAGCGGCTACGACGGCGGTACCGGCGCGAGCCCGCTTACCTCGATCAAACACGCCGGCATCCCGTGGGAACTCGGGTTGGCCGAAACCCAGCAGGTGCTTGTGATGAACGACCTGCGCAGCCGCATCCGCGTGCAGACCGACGGCAAACTCCAGACCGGCCGCGACGTCGTCATCGCCGCGCTGCTCGGCGCCGAAGAATTCGGCTTTTCCACCGCGCCGCTCGTCTCAATGGGCTGCATCATGATGCGCAAGTGCCACCTGAACACTTGTCCGGTGGGCATAGCTACGCAGGACCCGGCGCTCAGGAAGAAATTCCGCGGCGCGCCCGAGCACGTCATCAATTTCTTCTTCTACATCGCCGAAGAAGTGCGGGAGTTGATGTCCTCGCTCGGCATCCACAAGATGGAGGAACTGATCGGCCGCGTCGATCTCATCGAAATGGACGACGCGATTGCCCACTGGAAAGCGCGCGGCCTCGATTTTACGACGATTCTCTACAACCCGCAGGTGCCGGGGCGCGTCGGCCGGCGCTGCGTCATCAGCCAGGATCACGGCCTCGAGCAAGCGCTGGATTATAAGCTGATCGACCACGCCAAGGGCGCGCTCGAAAACGGAGAGCGCGTCGACTTCAAGCTCCCGATCCGCAATGTTCACCGCACGGTCGGCGCCATGCTGAGCGGGGAAGTGGCCCGGCGCTACGGTTCCCATGGCCTGCCCGACGACACCATCCGCTTCCAGTTCTACGGCTCGGCCGGACAGAGCTTCGGCGCATTTCTGGCCAGGGGCGTCACGATGGAACTGGAAGGCGACGCCAACGATTATACGGGCAAGGGCCTCTCCGGCGGCCGGCTCATCGTCTACCCGCCCCGCACTTCCACGTTCCTGCCCGAACAGAACATCCTCATCGGAAATACGTCGCTCTACGGTGCCACGTCCGGGGAAGCCTTCTTCAATGGCATGGCCGGCGAGCGGTTCGCCGTGCGGAACTCCGGCGCTACTGCGGTTGTCGAAGGCGTCGGCGACCACGGCTGCGAATACATGACCAAGGGCCTCGTCGTCTGTCTCGGCAAAACCGGCCGCAACTTCGCGGCGGGCATGTCGGGCGGCATCGCCTTTGTGCTCGATGAGGCCGGCGAGTTCGATTCGCTGCTATGCAATAAGTCCGGCGTCGACCTTCTTCCGGTTACCGAAGACGCCGACATGCAGGGACTGCACGAACTCATCGTGCGCCACGCCGAGTTGACCGGCAGCCCGCGCGCCCGATGGATTCTCGAAAACTGGGGTGAAATGCTGCCGAAGTTCTGGAAAGTTTTCCCGCATGAGTACCAGCGGGTGCTTGGCGTGAGGCGTCAGCCCGCGCCTCCGCCGAAAGAAGAAGTGCATGTGAGGGAGGCGGCTCGTGGGTAAGGTCACCGGTTTCCTCGAGTACACGCGCGAAACACCTTCGCGGCGCCCCGTCCCCGAACGGGTCAACGACTGGTTCGAGGTCTATCAGGAGTTCAGCGAGGACAAGGTTCGTACGCAAGGCGCGCGATGCATGGACTGCGGCGTTCCCTTTTGCCATACGGGCTGTCCCGTTAACAACCTCATCCCCGACTGGAACGACCTGGTCTTCCGCGACCGCTGGCGCGACGCCGTCCGGGTTCTTCACTCGACCAACAATTTCCCCGAGTTCACCGGACGCATCTGCCCGGCGCCGTGTGAAGCGGCTTGCGTGCTCGGCATCAACGAGCCGCCGGTGGCGATCAAGACCATTGAGAAGACCATCATTGAGCACGCCTTCCATGAAGGCTGGATCCGTCCGGAACTGCCGCCCGTGCGGACCGGCAAGCGAGTCGCCGTGGTCGGCTCCGGTCCGGCGGGCCTCGCGGCGGCGCAGCAGTTGACGCGAGCGGGCCATTCGGTCGTCGTGTTTGAAAAAGCCGACAAGCCCGGCGGTCTCCTTCGTTACGGCATCCCCGAATTCAAGATGGAAAAGTGGGTGCTCGACCGGCGGCTCGATCAACTCGAAGCCGAGGGGGTCGAGTTCCGCTGCAACGCGAATGCCGGAGAAGGCGTGACGGGAGAAGAACTCGTGCGTACGTTCGATGCGGTCCTCCTCGCGATCGGCGCCGAGCATCCTCGGGACCTGCGCGTGCCCGGACGTGAACTTGAAGGCGTCCACTTCGCCATGGAATATCTGCCTCAGGGCAACCGCGCGTCGCTGGGCGAGCATGTGCCGAATCAGATCCTCGCCACCGGCAAGCACGTGGTGATCATCGGCGGCGGCGACACCGGCGCGGACTGTCTCGGCACCGCGCATCGGCAGAAAGCGGCTTCCGTGCGGCAGTGGGAGATCATGCCCACGCCTCCGCCCGAACGCGCGGCGCAAACGCCGTGGCCGCTGTGGCCGCTCATGATGCGCGTCGAAAGCGCGCACGAGGAAGGCGGACTGCGCGACTGGAGTATTGCGACGACGCGTCTCGAAGGCGACGAGGCCGGCCATGTCCGCAAACTCCACGCCGTTCGCGTCGGCTCGCCGCCCGATTTCCGACCCATCGCCGGCAGCGACTTCACCGTCGACGCCGACCTCGTCCTGCTCGCCATGGGCTTCACGGGTCCGGTGCGCACCGGTCTGATCGAACAACTCGGCCTCGAGGTCGACGCGCGTGGCAACGTCAAAACCGGCTCGGACTACGCGTCGTCCCACCCGGGCGTGTTTGCAGCCGGAGATGCGCGGCGCGGCCAGTCGCTTGTCGTCTGGGCCATCGCCGAAGGCCGCCACGCCGCCGCCGGCATCGACGCTTACCTTCGCAAGTAACCCGCAAGTAACCTGAACTTTATGAAGACCGGAGGGTGGCCAGCGGCCGGGTCACGATCGGCTACTCGATGGCCAGCGAAAACTGGCAATTCATCAAGTCCGCTGTCCGCGAACTGGTGAAGGAGCTCCGCTTCCACGGCGCCTACAACATCGTCACGACTCGCATTCTTCCGGCGGATGCGCCCCAATGGGTCGACTGGCGCACCACCGATTGCGTCTTCGCCGCGATGCTCTATCTCATCGGCTATCGTTTCGCCGGAAGCGGCGCCAACATCGAAGGCATCGAGAAGGACTTGAGCCTCGAGCTCGCCAACCAGCTTCAAATACCGGGCAAAGTGGTTCAGGATCAGGTGCTGTTGATCCTCATGGAAGACCGGCTTCAGTGGACGCGCATGCCGGTGAAGAATCGGCAGGAACTCGACGAGCCGGTTGGGCGGAATGCCAGCGGAAGATTGTATATCATCACCTACTGTTCGAACGCGCAGACCGATTTCTGGCACACTGTTCTCGCCGAGCGCACTGGCGAAGGATGGGAAGTAATCGACCGGCAGAGCATGCGGACAACCGGCAGGCCTCTGGCGCTCGGAAACGGCGAATGCAATGCCTGGCGCGTGAACACAGACTCCAACTTGTTCCAGCAGGTGCGCACGCACATGCGCACTCTCGCAACCAACAACGCGCGATACCGGCAGTACCTCACCGCCTGAGCACCGGCCGGAAATTCCGCACGCCTCTGATACAATCGCCGTAGGCTGGTTCGAAGCGATGGCGCATTTCCCTACTTCTTTAGCCGAGCTTAAGAGGAGTCCGTACTCGGAGGCGCGCCTGAAAACGCGCAGCGTCAAGGACGAGGTCCGAGAGAATCTCATCTGCAAGCTGCGGAAGCGCGAACCCCTGTTTCCCGGCGTGATCGGCTACGAAGACACCGTGGTGCCGCAGGTGGTCAACGCCATCCTCAGCCGGCACAACTTCATTCTTCTCGGGCTGCGCGGCCAGGCGAAAACGCGTCTCATCCGCATGCTGACCACGCTGCTCGACGAACACGCGCCCTACATCGCCGGCTGCGAAATTCGCGACAATCCTTACGCGCCCATCTGCAAGCGCTGCCGCGATTTGATCGCGTCCGAAGGCGACAGCACGCCGATCGAGTGGCTCGCGCGCGACGAGCGCTACGTCGAAAAACTGGCGACGCCGGACGTGACCATCGCCGACATGATCGGCGACATCGACCCGATCAAAGCGGCGCGCCGCGGCGAAAACATTTCGAGCGAACTCACCGTGCACTACGGCTTGCTGCCGCGCGCCAACCGCGGCATATTCGCCATCAATGAACTGCCCGACCTCGCCGGCAAGATCCAGGTCGGCTTGTTCAACATCATGCAGGAAGGCGACGTTCAGATTAAGGGCTACCCGGTCCGCCTCCCGCTCGATTTGCTGCTCGTGTTCACGGCCAACCCGGAAGACTACACGGCGCGCGGCAAAATCATCACGCCGCTTAAGGACCGCGTTGGGAGCGAAATCCGCACGCACTATCCGCTCTCGGTCGACCAAGGCCTCGCGATCACGGCGCAGGAGTCCTGGACCGGGCGTCCGGCCAGCGCCGAAATTCGCGTGCCCGTTTACATTCGCGAGTGCGTCGAACAACTCGCGTTCCTGGCCCGTGAAGACAAGAGGATCGACAAGCGATCCGGCGTCAGCCAGCGCCTGCCGATTTCGGTCCTGGAAAACGTGGTGTCGAACGCCGAACGCCGCGCGCTCGTGGCCGGCGACGATGTGGCCGTGCCGCGCGTGCTGGATCTCTACGCCGCGCTGCCCTCGATCACCGGCAAGCTCGAACTGGAATACGAAGGCGAACTGAAGGGCGGCGATCAGGTGGCGCGCGAGTTGATCCGAACGGCC
>JAJYKC010000241.1 GCA_021788955.1 Acidobacteriota bacterium | reverse complement strand
CGACCGGCGTGCGGTGGAAGTAGTGTCCGCCCATGGCGTCGGCGATGGCGTTGACGAGCGCCGCCGCCGCTGCGCCCATGATCGGCTCGCCGATTCCCTTGGCGCCGACCGGATTGTCGCGGTCGGCGCCGACAGCGACATCGAGCGCTGGCGCGGGCCGCAGACGCAAGTGATTGACCTCGCCGGGCGCCGCGCCGTCCCCGGGTTCAACGATTCCCATGTTCACTTTCTTTCCGGCGGTCAGGCCCTGTCGAGCGTACAGTTGCGCGACGCGCGGAGCGAAACCGAGTTCCGGGACCGCATCGCCGCCTACGCCGCCCGTCTTCCCGCCGGACGGTGGATCACCGAGGGTGAGTGGGACCACGAAAACTGGACTCCGGCCCGCCTGCCAACGCGCCAGCTTATCGACCCCGTGACCGCCGGCCATCCGGTCTTCGTCAGCCGTTTAGATGGTCACATGGCGCTCGCCAACTCGCTGGCTCTGAAATTGGCACACGTGGACCGGAACACACCAGATCCGCCCGGCGGCGTAATTGTCCGCGACGCATCCGGCGAGCCGACGGGCGTGTTGAAGGATGCCGCGCAGGGTCTTGTCGAGCGCGTAATGCCCGAACCCGACGAAAGCGAGATCACGGAGGCGGTGGAAGCCGCCATGAGATACGCCAACGAGCGCGGCGTCACCAGCGTGCAGGACATGTCGGCGGCGCCGAACGTGTTCCGCGTCTACCAGAAACTGCTGCGCGAGGGACGGCTCACCGTGCGCATCTCCGGCCATCAGCCGCTGGCGTCCTGGGAGCGTCTGGCCGGCGTAGGCCTTCTCGCCGATTTCGGCTCCGAGACGCTCCATATCGGAGGGTTGAAAGGTTTCGCCGACGGCTCGCTCGGCTCGACCACCGCTCTGCTTTTCCATTCTTATCTCGACGCACCGCAGACCAGCGGCATCGCCAACGCGGAGATGATTCCGCCGGAAAAGATGGAACGCCACATCCTCGATGCCGACCGCGCCGGCCTGCAGGTGGCGGTTCACGCGATTGGCGACAAGGCGAACGCCATGATCCTCGACATGTACGAGGCGGCCGAGAAGCAAAACGGTCCGCGCGACCGGCGGTTCCGCATCGAACACGCCCAGCACCTGCGCCAGCAGGACATCCCCCGTTTCGCCGCGCTGCACGTGATCGCGTCCATGCAGCCTTATCACCTCATCGACGACGGGCGTTGGGCGGCCAAGCGCGTTGGTCCCGAGGTGTTGCGCGGCACCTACGCTTTTCGTTCGCTCCTCGACACCGGCGCCGTATTGGCCTTCGGTTCGGACTGGCCCGTTGCCCCGATGGACGCGTTGATGGGCATCTATGCGGCGGCGACGCGGCGTACGCTCGACGAAAAGAATTCCGGCGGCTGGATTCCCGAGCAGAAAATCACCGTGGCCGAGGCATTGCGAGCCTACACGTGGGGCTCGGCTTACGCGAGTTTCGAAGAGAAGATTAAAGGCACGATCGAGCCAGGCAAACTCGCCGACATGGCTGTGCTGAGCCAGGACATTCTCGGCATCCCCCCGGAGACGATTCGCGACGTCCACGTCGCTGCTACTATTTTCGGCGGCCGGGTGGTCTACGAGAATGGACTTTCCGCCGCGGGCGGCGGTTTGCGACACTAGAGAATTAGGGTTAATCCATGGAGAATATCGGCGCCCTCGCACTTCTCATTGCCTTTTGCCTGGCGATCTATTCGGTGGTCGGATCGGTGGTCGGCAAACTCGCCCGCCGCCCATTCCTCGCCGCCAGTGCCGAACGCGCGGTCTACGCGATCTGGCTGCTGGTCACCGGCGCCGCGGCCATCCTCATCTATTCGCTGATCTACGGCGACTTCCGGCTTGCTTACGTCGCCGCCCACAGCAATCAGGCCATGCCGGTGATCTACAAGTTCGCCTCCTGGTGGGGCGGGCAGGAAGGCTCGCTGCTGTTCTGGAGCTGGCTGCTGGCCACCTACTCGGCTGTCGTCGTTTTCACCAACCGACATAAGCTGCGCAACATGATGCCGTACGTGACGGCCATCCTGATGACCACCGAGGCGTTCTTCCTCATGATGATCACCTGGGTCGCCAGCCCGTTCCACGTGCTGTTGGCAGGGAAGGGAATCACCGACGTCGGCGATGGGCAGGGTCTCAATCCGCTGCTGCAGTACTGGACCATGGTCATCCACCCGCCGATGCTCTACCTGGGCTATGTCGGCTTCGCGGTGCCCTTCGCGTTCGCCATCGCGTCGCTGATTGTGAAACAACCAGGCGACGGCTGGATTCATACGACGCGCCGCTGGGCCATCGTCACCTGGCTGTTCCAGACCTCAGGCATCATGCTCGGCGCCGGCTGGGCGTACGCGGTGCTCGGCTGGGGCGGCTACTGGGGTTGGGACCCGGTCGAAAACGCTTCGTTCCTGCCATGGTTGACCGCCACCGCGTTCCTGCACTCGGTGATGATGCAGGAGAAGAAGGGGATGATGAAGGTGTGGAACATGGTGCTGGTTTCCGGCACGTTCTTCCTCTGCATCTTCGGCACGATGCTGACGCGGTCGGGACTGGTCAATTCCGTCCACGCCTTCGCCCAATCGAGCATCGGCAACTACTTCGTGGGTTTTCTCGCCGTCGGCATCGCGCTGGTGACGTACCTGATTCTCGCCCGCCTGGATTACCTCAAGAGCGAAGCGCAGCTTGACGGCATCGTTTCGCGCGAGTCCAGCTTCCTGTTCAACAACCTGATCCTGCTGGCAAGCTGTTTCGCCGTGCTCTGGGGCACGCTGTTCCCGGTGATTTCGGAAGCCGTGACCGGCGACAAGATCAGCGTAGATCCGCCGTTCTTCGATCGCGTGATGGTGCCGATCGGACTGGCGATGGTGTTGCTCACCGGCGTCGGGCCGCTGGTGGCCTGGAGGCGGAGTTCGATTGAAAGCCTGAAGCGAGCTTTCCTGTGGCCGGGCGCGGCCGCGCTCGTGCTGATGGCCGTGCTCGCCGGCTTCGGCGTCTGGCAGCATCCTTACGCCCTGATTTCTTTCGGTCTGTGTCTGTTCGTGACAGTGACAGTCGGGGTGGAGTTTTTCAAGGGCGCGCTGGCGATCCGCTCAAAAGACGGAGGCAACCTCGTCACCGCGATGGTCACGCTGACCCACCGCAATACGCGCCGTTACGGCGGGTATGTCGTTCACATGGGCATAGTGTTCATGTTCATCGGCTTCACCGGGTCGGCGTTCAACCGCAGCGAGACGATCCAGGTCGCGACCGGTTCCACGTTCCACATCGGCCGTTACGACCTGACATTGGCGGGAACCCAGGAGGGCGAGAACGAGAACTACATCTGGCGGCGCGCGCTGGTGGATGTCAGCCGGAACGGGGACTCGCTGGGGCGAATGGAGCCGGAGCGCCGGCTCTACAAAGCCAGCCAGCAGCCGACGTCGGAAGTAACGATCCGCCGGCGGCTGAACGAAGATCTTTACTTGAACTATGCCGGACCTTCCAGCGACGGCAATCAGTCGGTCATCCAGGCTTACGTTTTCCCCCTGGTGAGCTGGATCTGGCTGGGTTACTGGGTAGTTTTGTTTGGCACGGCAATCTGCCTGGTGCCGAGTAAGTCGCGGTTGCAGTATCCGCGGACGGAGGTGGTAGGAGTGGCAAGCCGTGTGGCGCGTGAAAGTTAGTATCCTGGCGGGTCTGACCGCCGTCCTGTGTCTGGCGCAGAGCCAACTGGCGACTGAGGCTCCCAGTGTCGAACGCGTAGCCGCGAAGCTGAAGTGCACCTGCGGCTGCAACCTCGCCATGGATTGCAAAATGGATCCTTGGCCCTGCCACGTCTGCCGCGCGGCGAAGGAAAAAATCGTCAAAATGCAGACCGCCGGCATGAGCGACTCGGCGATTCTCCAGGAGTTCGTTAAAGAGGAAGGCCCGGGGATTCTCCTGATCGAGCCGGGGACATGGGGCGAGCTTAGCCATTATCTCGGCTTAGGCGTAGGATTGTTGCTGGTGCTCTGGTTCATCCGGCGGCAGATGTCGCGACGGGCGCCGGCGGAAAGCGCGCCAAAGGACGCGGAACTCCTTAACCGCTACCACGACGCGATCGAGAAAGAGACGGCGCGGCTCGACTGATGACCATCGTAGCGGCTGTCCTGTTTGCCTTCGGCGCTCTCGCCCTCACGTTGTTCATCCGCAGTTCGGATCTGCCAAAGCCCGAGCCCGTTTCCCCAACGCAGCATCTGGACGAGCGGAAGGCGCAGATTTACGAAAACCTGCGTGACTTGCAGTTCGAATACCGGCTCGGAAAACTATCCGATGCCGACTACCAAAAGACGAAGCAAAGCCTGCAGCAGGAGTTGGCGCGCGTGATGGCCGAAATCGACGCCATCCGCCCGCCGGTGCGCGCGCCGCAACCCATGGCGGCCGCTGTTCCTGCCACGAAGGCGGCCGCCCCGGATTCCCGGCAGTGCCCGCACTGCGGCGCGCGCTTCGACCGCGCCCTGAAGTTCTGCGGCGAGTGCGGAAAACCGATGCAGAAAGAGGCCCGCGCATGAGGGCTTCGGCGGTTCTCGCTATCGCGTTGGTCCTCGCCGCACTTCCGCCGCGCGCCGCGATGGACGGGAAGGTGGTCAACGGCACCAGCGGCCAGCCTCAGGCAGGCGTGATTATTTCGCTGATGCAGCCCGGCCAGGGCGGCATGCAGACTCTCAGCACGGTGAAAACCGCGGCAGACGGAGTGTTCCATTTTGACGCCCAACCGGTCGGCATGCACGTCGTGCAGGCGATCTACGACGGGGTGGTTTACACCGAGGCGGTCCCACCGGGATCTCCCTCGAACAACCTGACCGTCAACGTCTATGAGCCGACCGCGAAACGGGACACGGCTAAACTCAACGAGCATCTGGTTGTCCTTCAGCCGGGGCCGCAGCAGATGGCGGTGAGCGAAGATCTGCTCTTCACCAACCCCACGAAATTGACGTTCAACGATCCCGTGAACGGTTCGGCGAAAATCTGGATTCCCGATGGCGGCCGGGACGGCGTGACTTGCACGGTTACGTCTCCGGGGGGCATGCCGATCCAGCCGGATCTCGTGAAGACGAAGGAACCCGGCGTCTACTTGATCGACTATCCGTTGAAGCCGGGCGACACGCGCTTCGAGATCAGCTACAACCTGCCATCGGCCCAACCCCAGATCTTCGAAAGCCGCGTGCTCGACAAGCTGATGCCGTTGCGGCTGGTCGTCCCGCCGGGCGTCACCCTCACGGGCGACAACGTCCAGCCCCTCGGGCAGGAACCGACGACGCAGGCCACCATTTACAACGTCGCAACGGACCGCTTCAAGGTTCAGATGGAAGGCATGGCC
>JAJYKC010000240.1 GCA_021788955.1 Acidobacteriota bacterium | reverse complement strand
GGGCATCGGTAATCACGGCCTCGATGCCTCAACCGGCAAGTACGTCGACTTGATCGATTCGGGCATCATCGACGCAACAAAGGTTATTCGCGTTGCTCTCGAGAACGCCGTCTCGGTCGCCAGCACGCTGTTGTTGACGGAAGCCACGCTCACCGAGGAGCGCGAAAAGAAACCCGAGCGCGTGTCCACACCGGAGTTTGCCGAGCCGTAGGCGGGGACCGCCGATCTCCCGCGCGCGGCCCCGGGCGCCTTGAGGAGGCAGCATGAAAGCATCCGCGCTCTTTACCGATCTCTACGAACTCACGATGGCCCAGGCCTAAACAGTCGAGCGCATGAATGAGCCGGCGGTGTTCGAGCTCGCCTTCCGCAAGCTGCCTGGCAACCGAAACTACGTGGTCGCGGCCGGCCTGGGTGACGTCCTCGAGTTTCTCGCTTCCCTCCGTTTCAGCGACGAAGACATAGATTATCTAGGAGGTACCTTCGGGTTCTCGGCGCCGTTTCTTGCACGGCTCAAGGCGCTGCGCTTCACCGGCGACGTGTTCGCACTGCCGGAGGGAACTCTCGTGTTTCCGCACGAGCCGATTGTGCAGGTGTGCGCGCCGATTGTGGAAGCCCAGCTTGTCGAGACCCTGGTCCTGAATCAGATCCATTTCCAGAGTCTGGCCGCGGCGAAAGCGGCGCGCATCGTAGAAGCGGCCAAGGGCCGGAGCGTGGTCGACTTCGGCTCTCGCCGCGCCCATGGCGTTGATGCCGCTGTTAAGGTGGCTCGCGCGGCGTATCTCGCCGGCGGGACTGGAACGTCCAATGTGCTCGCCGGGCGGCTCTACGGAATCCCCGTCTTCGGGACCATGGCGCACAGCTATATTCAGGCCCACGACTCCGAGGACGACGCTCTCCGGGCCTTCGCCGGACTGTACCCCGAAACGACGCTGCTGGTCGACACTTACGACACGCTCGAAGGCGTCCGAAAAGTGATCGCTCTCAGCCGCCGGCTCGGAGATGAGTTTCACGTGGAGGGCGTCCGCCTGGATTCCGGCGACCTCGGAGCGCTTGCTGCTGAGGCCCGCCGGCTGTTGAACGAAGCCGGTCTCGCCCGGGTGACGATCTTCGCCTCGACCAGCCTTGACGAGTACGAAGTTCAAAAACTGGTCGCCTCCGGCGCACCGATTGACGCCTTTGGCGTCGGAACCAAACTTGCGGTGATGGAAGGCGCCTCCCATCTCGATATGGCCTACAAACTCGTGGAGTACGCCGGGAAGCCGCGTCTCAAACTCTCCTCGAGCAAGGTGCTGTATCCAGGGCGGAAACAGGTGTTCCGCCAGTCACGGAACGGAATCTTCTCGGGCGACCTCATAGGCCGTTTTGACGAGACTCTTCCCGGCAAACCCTTGCTGTTGCCCGTGATGCGAGCCGGCGTCCCGCTGACGAGCGTCAAACTCAACGACTCCCGCAGACGCCTCCGCCTGGAGTTGTCCCGGCTGGCGCCAGCCCTGCGGGAACTCGACCCGGCCCCGGCGCCTTATCCTGTGAACTTCAGCGACAGTCTGCAACAGGATCTCGACCGCTTCACCGGCCACCTCGTCCACTGCGCCTGATGCGGCCTCGAACTGGAACTACGGTTGCCCACACAGGAGTAGGCACGATGTGTAGACGGCAAGCCGGCCGTTCAAGGAGGACCCATGATTGAACTTCCATTTCAAGATCGCGCCGACGCCGGCCGTTTGCTGGCCGCTGAGCTCGCCACACGGAAGTTTCCCGCCGGGACGGTGGTTCTGGCATTACCGCGGGGCGGATTGCCGGTAGCGGTAGAGGTTGCCGATTCGTTGAAGGCAGCGATCGATGTCGTCGTGGTCCGAAAGCTAGGGGTACCCTGGCAGCCGGAACTCGCCATGGGCGCGCTTGCGGGGCAAACTCGGGTTCTCGACCACCAACTCATCCGCGACCTTCGTGTCTCCGAGGAAGAGGTCGAGGCGATCGTGGCACGGGAGATCGCAGAACTCGACCGCCGGGAGCGGCTCTTCCGCAAGGGCCGGCCTCCGCTCAACCTGAAAGGCCGCACCGTTTTGCTGGTCGACGACGGCATCGCTACTGGTTCAACCATGCTGGCCGCGGCGAGACATGTAAGGAGCTTCGCGCCGGAAAGACTCATCATTGCCGTTCCGGTTTGCTCCGCCCAGGCTCTCCATACTCTGACAAAAGAGGTCGACGAAGTCATCTACCTGGCCACGCCCGAACCGTTCTTCGCAGTCGGGGAATGGTATACGGAGTTCGAGCAGATTAGCGACGCCGCCGTGCAGCAGATGCTGGCGCGCACCCATGCGCCCGCCGCTTGAATCTCAAGGCAACAGCCAATCCGGCGCGCGGAACCTGGAGATGGCCCATGCGCCCGAGGGCCTAACGGCCGAGGAGGCCCGCCGGCGTCTGGCGGAGTACGGGACCAACGAGCCGGTTCCAACACAGCGGTGGTCCGCGTTGCGCGAACTGCTCGGCTTTTTCACCAATCCTCTCGTACTCATCCTCCTCATCGCCGCCTTCGCGTCGATCCTACTTGGCCAGCACACCGACGCGGCGATCGTCATTGCCATCGTGCTCGTCAGCGTCACGATCAATTTCATCCAGACCTACCGCTCCCAAGTCGCCGCTGAGCGTCTGCGAAGCCAGGTCGCCGCGCGCGCCGCCGTAATGCGCGACGGCACCTGGCAGGAGATCCCCCGCCGTGAAGTGGTCCCGGGCGACGTGGTCCAACTCTCGGCGGGCGACCTGATTCCCGCCGACGCCCGCCTGCTCGTCTCGAAAGATCTCTACGTTCAGGAAGCCGCGCTCACCGGCGAGTCGATTCCGGCGGAGAAGCATACGACAGGCCCAGAGAACGAGAGGCTCGTTTTCCTGGGGACCTCGGTGGTGAGCGGCACCGCGATCGCCCTGGTCACCGTCACGGGCGCCGCGACGGCATTCGGCAATATCGCCGCCCGCCTTGCGCACCGCCCGCCCGAAACCGCCTTCGAGCGTGACCTGCGCCACTTTGGCGTCTTTATCACGCAAGCGGTCCTGTTTCTGGTGCTGCTATTGCTTCTGATGAGCATCGCGGCGCATCGAGATCCACTCCAGTCCCTGCTGTTTGCCGTCGCACTCGCGGTTGGGCTGACGCCGGAATTCCTCCCGGTGATCACTTCCGTTACGCTGACGAACGGCGCCGTCCGGATGGCACGGGTCCACGTCATCGTCAAGCGGCTGGCCGCGATTCAGAACCTTGGCAGCATCGATGTCTTGTGCTGTGACAAGACCGGGACGCTCACCACCGGCGAGATGACGGTGACGCAGTCGGTCGACGCGCTCGGCAATGTTTCCGCCCGCCCGCTCTCGCTCGCCTGGCTCAACAGCCGCTTCGAAACCGGTATCCGCAGCCCTCTCGACACTGCCATCCTCCAGCGCGAAATGGGAACGGCGGACTATTGCAAATGCGACGAAATCCCGTTCGACTTCGAACGGCGCCGCCTCTCCGTCGTCGTAGAGAAGGCCGGAGACCGCCGTCTGATTACAAAGGGTTCGCCTGAGGGGATTCTGGAGCTTTGCCCTGCCTACGAACACGACGGGGCGGATGTACCCTTCGACCCGGCGGTTCTGCGGCAGACACGCGAGTTGTTCGAGGGTCTCGAAGTGCAGGGCTTTCGCGTCCTCGCCGTGGCGCAGCGCAAAGTGGACAAGTCAGGCAATTTCACGTCCGCCGATGAGCACTCGCTCACTTTGGCCGGCTACCTTGCCTTTTCCGACCCTCCGGTACCTGACGCTGGGCGGGTGATCTCCGAACTACGCCACGACGGCGTCAGCGTGAAAATCATTTCCGGGGACAGCGAACTGGTGGCCCGCCACGTTGCCACGCAGTTCGGCTTTCGCGATGAAGCACCGGTGACCGGGACGGCAATTATCGGGATGACCGACGCCGCGCTCGGCCATGTCGTGGAAAACACGAACGTGTTTGCACGCGTCGCACCCGCCCAGAAGACACGGATCCTTCTAGCCTGACTTTCGCAGTTCGGTGAGTTTTGTCGCCCGCGCCGAACTATATTTGCTTTGTCTGCAACAGCGACCATCCCCAAAAGGCCCGAAAAGGGCGTTATGAAGACCTGCCCTCTTTTCTTTCCACTTGGCTTCTGGCATTCTGCTGCTTCCTATGTTTCTGCGCAGGACCGAACGCAAGAAGGACGGCAAGACGCATCGCTACTTCAGCGTGGTGGAAAACCGCCGGCTTCCCGGCTCGCGCGTCGTACAGCGGACGGTCTTATATTTGGGCGAGATCAATGACCAGCAGCAAGCCGCCTGGCGCAAGACGCTGGAGATCTTCGACGAAGACGAACAAGAATACCGGACCATGAGCCTGTTCCCGGATGATCGGGAAGTGCCCCCCGACGTGCTGGACAGCATTCAGGTCAAGCTGAGTGGCTTGGAGGTGCGGCGTCCGCGAACGTTCGGCGATTGCTGGCTGGGGTGTGAACTGTGGCAGCAACTGGGGCTGGATGAGTTTTGGCAACAACGTTTGCCAGAAGCGCGCGAGGCCGTGAGTTGGGAGAAGGTGTTGCAGTTGTTGGTAGTGAACTGTCTGTTGGATCCGGGCAGCGAGTTTCGCCTGCACCGGCGGTGGTTCGTGGACAGCGCCATGGACGACTTGTTGGAGACCGACTTCGCCGTGGCCGCCAAGGACCGGCTGTATCGTTGTCTGGACCGGGTACTGGCGCACAAACCGGAGTTGTTTGTCTGGCTGAAACAGAAATGGGCTGATTTGTTCCACTCGGATTTTGAGGTACTGCTCTACGATCTGACCAGCACGTACTTCGAAGGGGAGATGGAGCAGAACGGGAAAGCCAAGCGGGGCTACAGCCGGGATAAGCGACCAGACTGTCTGCAACTGGTGATCGCGTTGGTGGTGACAACCGATGGTCTACCGCTGGCCTATGAGGTGATGAAGGGCAACACGTCGGACCGCACTACCCTGCCAGGCTTTCTCAAGAAGATCGAGGAGACGTATGGCAAGGCCCAACGGGTCTGGGTCATGGATCGTGGCGTGCCGAGCGAAGCCATCCTGAAGGGCATGCGCGCGCCGGAGAAACAAACGTTTTATTTGGTGGGCACACCCAGGAGCAGGATCACGCAGCATGAAAAGCAGTGGCTGGATCTGCCGTGGCAAAAGGTCAAAGATTCGGTGGAGGTGAAACTATACAAGCACGAAGGCGAACTTTACGTGCTGGCCAAGAGCGGAGGGAGACAGGCTAAAGAGATCGCCATGCGGCGCAAACGGCTGGCCCGCCTGCTGCGCAAACTGCGAGCGATGCGCAAGAGTCTGCCGAAGCGAGATCAACTGCTGCTGCGCATC
>JAJYKC010000239.1 GCA_021788955.1 Acidobacteriota bacterium | reverse complement strand
CCGTGCCGCTCCACGACCTTGGCCTGTTCATGGTGAATCGCATCCTGCACTTCCCCCGCGCGGTTGTGTCCGTGCACGCGCTCGCACAGCCGGTTGCACGCGGCGGCGTCTTCCTCCCTCGCCGCGCGGACCTTGCAGCCGTCGATGGTCATGCTCATCGGGGGGCCGTTCATCACGCTCAGTAACTCGCGCGGTTCGAAACCCAGCTTTGTATAGAGCGACAGCGAGCGGTTGTGAAACGCCGCCTGAATCAGCCGCACACCCGGCGCGCCGCGCTGGGTCGTGCGGTCGAGCACCGCTTGCATCAGCCGTTTCCCGATGCCCGAATTCTGCGCCTCCGGATCCACCGTGATCGGCCCGATCCCGAAGATGGCCGAACGCTCGTCCAGACAGTTGCTGCCGATAATGCTGCCGCCCGCCTCCGCCACGACGGTATAGATCGACGGGTGCGTAAACATCATCTCAATTACGCCGTGGGCCATCTCCCGCACGGGCATCTCCGGCGGGAAATTATGGTCCGTATTGATTTTGTGAAACGCTTCGTAGCAGATGCGCCCGCATTCGGGCACATCTTCGGGCCGCGAAGCGCGGATAGATATGCTGCCGGCTCCCTCAAGTCGCATGGGGAAAAATATACTCGCGGCCGCGCTCGTGCGCAACCCCGTCCAACCACGATGCGGCGCCGTAGCCACGATGCGCTATGCTAAGACGGAACCGGAAATGGCTGTGCGCGAGCGCATCGGGGAAACTCTCAAGGAAAGGGGCGTCCGGCTCACCCGCCAGCGCCGCATCCTCCTCGATCTGCTTGAAGACTCCGGCGAACACCTTGATGCCGAACGCCTCTACGACCTCGCCCGCCTCAAGGACCCGAAGCTCAACCGTGTCACCGTCTACCGCACACTCAAAATGCTAAAAGACCGCGGGCTCGTCGACGAACTCGACCTCATGCACCACGCCGGCGACCAGCATTACTACGAAACCCGCCGCAAACAGGAGCACGCCCACGTCGTCTGCCTCGGCTGCGGCCGCGTGGAAGAGTACTTCGGTGAACCGCTCAGCGAGCTCCGCCGCCGTATCGCCGCCAGGTTCTCCTTTGAGGTCGCCGTCGCCCGCACCGAAATCGGCGGCTACTGCGCCGCCTGCCGCGCCGCCCGCGCCCGAAAATCCCGATGACCGCAACCCCGCTCCCCGAACGCCTCGCCGGCGCCGGCCTCACCATCGTCAACCCCTCCGGCAACCGCACCCGCGTCGCCATCCGCGAATTCCCATTCCTCATCGGACGGCAGGCGGGTAACCATGTCGTCCTCCGCGACAACCGCATCTCCCGCGTTCACGCCCGGATCCTCCTCGAAGGACACGAACTCATCGTCGAAGACCTCGACAGCCGCGCCGGCATCCTCGTCAACGGCCAGGAAACCAAACGCCACACCCTCGCCCACGGCGACCGCATCGAATTCGGCGTCCGCGACTCCTACCGCCTCATCTTCACTCTCCGCGAAGACGAAATTCACCGCATGCTCGGCCAGATCCACGGCACCCCCGAGGCCGCCGGACCCGGCGCCGGAAACCTCGTCAAACTCCGCGCCCTCCTCGAGGTCGCCCGCTCCGTCCAGTCCTCCCTTAGCACCGACGAAGTTCTCGAAGCTGTCATCGACGCCGCCCTCGCCGTCACCGGCTCCGAACGCGGCTTCCTCTTCCTCCGCAACGGCGACGACCTCAGCGTCCGCGTCGCCCGCGACCGTAACGGCCAGACCATCGAACCCTCCGAACTCTCCGTCCCCGGCTCCGTCCTCCGCCGCGCCCTCGATTCCCGCCGCGAACTCCTCTCCATGAGCTTCGACCCCGACGAGATGGAGCGCCTCCATCCCGGCAGCAGCGTCGCCGGACTCGAACTCCGCAGTGTCGTTTGCGTCCCTCTCGTAAAGGTTAAATCCCAGTCCGCCGATGAAACGCTCATGGCCCCCGTAAACGAGGCCGTCGGCGTCATCTACATGGATTCGCGCCTCGCCCCCGCCGACTTATCCAGCGGCAATCGCGAACTCCTCCAGACCCTCGCCCTCGAAGCCTCAACGATCCTCGAAAACGCCCGTCTCCTCGAAGAGCAGCGGGAAAAACAGCGCCTCGAAGAAGAATTGAACGTCGCCCGCAAAATCCAAACCGGCCTCCTGCCCAACGCGCTGCCCGATGCCGGCTGGTTCCGCGCCGCCGGCTCCAGCGTGTCGTCCACCGAAGTCGGCGGCGATTACTTCGACGTCCGCCCCCAGGGCGGCAACGCCTGGAACATCGTCCTTGCCGACGTCTCCGGCAAGGGTGTCAGTTCCGCATTGCTCGCCTCGCTCCTGCAGGGCGCCTTCCTGCTCGGCTCCGAAGCCGGCCTCCCTGTCCCGGACATGCTCTCCCGCATCAACCACTTCCTGAACTCGCGCACCCAGGGCGAAAAATACGCCACCCTGTTCTGCTGCCGCGTCGAACGCTCCGGACAGATGGTCTGGGCCAACGCCGGCCATCCCGCGCCGCTGCTCGTCCGCCGCGACGGCCATCGCCGCGAACTCGGCGCCACCGGCATGCCGGTCGGGCTGCTGGAAGAAGCCGAATACGCCGCCGAGCAGGTCATGCTCGATCCCGGCGACAAACTCGTCATCTATAGCGACGGCGTCTCGGAAGCCCGGAACGACGAAGGCCGCTTCTTCGGCGCCAGCGAACTCCGCCGCCTGGTGAGCGAAAACGCCTCCCTCGGCTGCAGCCAGCTCCACGCCTTGCTCTCCAAAGCCGTCGAGGACTTCACCGGCAACGCCGTCCCCAGCGACGACGTCACCCTTGTCGTTCTCGAATACTCACCCGGCGAAGCCTAGCCCCAAGCCGTGACGATGATTCCTCGGGGCGTTCAACTAACGGTATCCGTCAGACAGTGTGAATCCTCTTCAGTCCCGGCCAACGGTCAAAGTCACCGTCAAAGCTGAGGATCGATCGGATCCCATGCCGCTCCATCACCGCCACGTGCACGCTGTCGCGGGCCGATAGCAAAGCCCGATTCTGAACGATCTCGCCCGCCCGCAAAACGTCAGCCTTCTCTATGGCGAAAACCTCGTCCACGACGTCCAACAGCAGTTGAAATGCCGGCTGAATTGCCTCTCGTTTGCCTACGGCCGCATATCGATGCACGATCTCCTGAAGCACTTCGGCGTCGGTGACGAGGCGTTGACCCGAGACGATCAGGCGCTCCAACAGAAGTTGCGCCTCGCTCTTGTGCGGGTGCGGCGCGCCAACGAGATACATCGGGATGTTGGAATCAATAAAGATCAACTCTGATAGCCCCGCTCGATCTCACGGTTCATCTCGTCAATGTCCGCCGTTGGGAACGAATACCCGGCGCCACGCCGTACGGCCTTAAGTTTGACTTCGCGGTCGTTGGCCGGTTTCTGCTCACGGGCCTCACGCAGGGCACGCCGGACCCACTCCCCAACCGTCAGCTTCTCGCGCCGCGCCAGACACTGAATCTCCGTCATTTCCTGATCGGGTAACAGGACCTGTAGCCGCTTACTCATGAAGTGAGCATATCATACTCACAAGATGAGGCCAGCCGGCGCACCATTGCCGAGAAGCTCGGCGAAGTGCCGCCCTGCCGTTGGCCGCAAACTGCTCCCGCGGCCTCATCGTCGCCCAGTCCCCAGGGAGACGGTCACCGTCAAGACATACTTGCCGGGCAACGAGGATGGAACGTGCACAAGAACCGCAAGCATAGCCCCAACGCCTGTATCAGTCAGGCACATCGTACTCGATAACGGTGAGTACCTCGTCAGCCTCTTGACAGGGATGGTTTGCGCTCAACTCCCCTGCATGCACCGGAAGCCTGATTCCCAGGCTGCCCGGCTCCGGCGCAACCGCCCCTACGCAATCGCCGGCTTCCGCGCCCGGATGAAGGCGCTGGCGAATTTGCCGGCCACTTGCGGCAGGATCGCTTCCGCGTCGAGCCCGGAACGCGACAGAAACTGCCGCGCGTCCTCCGCCTCGTACACGCGCGTCACCTCAAACCCGATGTCGGTGAACCCCGCCGCCGCCAGCTTCGCCTTGTAATCGTTCTGCTCCAGAGCCCCGGCCACGCACCCGGTCCACAGCTCCATGCCGCGCCGCGCCGCCTCCGGCACCTCACCCCGCACAATAATGTCCGACACCGCGAACCGCCCGCCCGGCTTCAGTACCCGGTAGGCTTCCCGCAGCACCGCGTCCTTGTTGCTCGACAGGTTGATCACGCAGTTGGACACGATTACGTCGACGGAGGCTTCGGGCAGCGGGATGTGCTCGATGTCGCCTTCGAGGAACTCCGCGTTCTCGATTCCCGCCTTCTTCTGATTCTCCCGCGCCAGATCCAGCATGTCCTGCGTCATGTCGAGCCCGTACGCCTTCCCCTTGGGCCCCACTCGCCGAGCTGAAAGCAGCACGTCGATCCCGCCGCCGGAGCCCAAATCCAGCACCGTCTCACCGGGCGAGAGTTTCGCCAGCGCCGTCGGATTCCCGCACCCAAGCGACGCCCGCAGCGCTCCCTCCGGCACATCCGCGCCTTCTTCGTACAAATTCGACGTGATGGGATCGCAGCAGGTCAGCTCTTCGTTCCCCGCGCCGCAGCAGGACGGCTTCCCCGTCCGCGCACTCCGCGCCGCCTCCCCATACCGCTCCTTCACCGCCTGCTTCACTTCATCCGCGTTCATGCTTGCTTCCTTTCAAAAATCACCGTGGGCTCAATGGCGCGGTTCCGCGTGCAGCATTCGGCATAAAGAAATCTCACCAGCTCGCCGAGCCCCTCCGTCGACGCGCTGTACCAAAGGAATGGCCCCTCGCGACGCGGCTTCACTAATCCCTCGGCACGCAGCTTTTCCAAATGATGCGACAGCGTCGACGCCGGAATCCCCAGCTCGCTCTGAATCTCTCCCGCCACCATCCCCGAAGGATGCGCTGCCAGAAGCAGCCGCAGGATCCGCAGCCGCGGCTCCGCCCCCAACGCCGCGAACTGCCGCGCATGACGCGCCACCTGCTTCTCGTCTACATTCCTGCCGCGCCGGCCCATCGCTTCGACATTACCACATTTCCAGAAATGTCGAAATGCTCCGTCCCTACCGCGGCGCCCGCGAGTTCCCCACAAAACACCCGTGCACCACCGCCTCCCCGTATGTCTGCACTACGGCGGGAGGCACGTCCTTCTCCTCGATGCGGTGAAAGTCAATCCGGATCGGATCCGCCGCGTTCTCCAGCCTCACCGTCGCCGTTACATACCCGTAAACATTCGTCTCCGCCGCCGACGCGCCCGCGGTCGAGTTCGGCAGCGGATACGTCTCGGCTCCCGGCGTCCCGATGATCTAGTCCGGCAGTACCGTCCCGCG
>JAJYKC010000238.1 GCA_021788955.1 Acidobacteriota bacterium | reverse complement strand
AATTTCTACATTGATGATTTCAGCGACCTGCCGGTGGATGTGAACGGCGACGGCAGAGTGGATCTGGTCAGTTGTTCGTGGTTCGCGCACCGGCTTTTGTGGTTTGAGAACCCGGGGCGCGACGGCGGGGCGTGGCGGGAGCATCCGATTGAGATGCGGTATCCGGTGGAATTCGCGTTTCTCGTGGATCTGGATAATGACGGGCCGAAGCGCGAGGTGCTGCCGGAATACGGGAGCAAAGAGGCGCCGCTGGCCTGGTACGAGATCTCGAACGGGGAGTTTGTGGCCCATGTCGTGAGCGACCACAGTTATGGGCATGGGATTGGCGCGGGAGATGTAAATGGGGACGGGAGGAACGACATCCTTACGCCGGAGGGATGGTTTGAGGCGCCTGCGGACGTGAGAAAGGGCCAGTGGAAGTGGCATCCGGACTGGAACCTTGAGACGACGGGGTTCCTGTATGTGCTGGACGTGAACGGCGACGGACGCAACGACGTGGTTTCCTCGATGGCGCACGATTACGGCGTGTTCTGGCTTGAGCAAGGGGCCGACGGGAAGTGGACCAAGCATGTGATTGACGATTCGTGGTCGCAGGCACACGCGGTGACGATGGCGGATATCAACGGCGACGGCCAAATGGACTTTGTGACCGGGAAACGGTTCTGGGCGCACAATGGACGGGATCCCGGCGGGCGGGAACCGCTGGGCGTTTACTGGTACGAGTTCATCCGGCCGAAAACGGCAGGCGGAAAAGTGGAGTGGGTGCGGCACGTGGTGGATTACGGTTCGCGCACGGGCGGCGGGATGCAGATTCCGGTGGCGGACCTGGATGGGGACGGGGATCTGGATTTCGCGGTCGCAGGGAAGGGTGGCTTGTTCTGGTTCGAGAACCGGACGCGGTAGGTGGTGGGGACGGGCAGATTCGAACTGCCGGCCTGCCGCTTAGGAGGCGGCCGCTCTATCCATACTGAGCTACGTCCCCGGCTTGAGTTTCCAACACGATTCTAACAGGGCGGTTAGCGCGGCTCGCCGGCGATGGCGTGAAGTTTCTGGCGGGCGTGAGCCCGGGCGCTCGAGCAGACGAGGTCGCAGAGTTTGAGGACCATGGGGTCCGCAATGGAGTAGAAGGTGTTATTGCCGTCGCGGCGGCGTGTGAGGAGTCCGGCATCATACAGGGCGGCGAGGTGGCGGGAAATGTTGGGCTGATTTCCCTGCAGGGCCTCCACGACTTGGGAGACCGTAAGTTCAGCGGGCTCTAAGGTTTGCAGGATTCGAAGCCGGACAGGTTCGGACAGGGCGCGGAAGCGGTGGGCAACGGCGTCGATCATTTCTTCACTCAAGGAAATCCGTCGGGTACGCATGGGAGCTAAGGCAACTTTCCGACCAGTATATCCGAATTGTCTGACTTGTACCTATGCACATATGAGCATATAGTGTTCTTAGTCGCCGCTGAGGGAGCGGCGATCCGGCGGGCGCCGGCAGCGCCTGAAGACGTAACAGGGGGCAAGCCGATGAAACAAGCGAGAACAGCCGTGGTGTGCCTGATGGCGGCCGGGGCGTGGTTGTGGTTGGCTCAGGGAGCGAGAGCGGACACGAGTGTGAGTCCGTCCTCGCTCACGTTTCAAGCGACGGTTGACGGTACCGTTGCGGCGCAAAGCGTTTTTGTAACAGCGTCGAACGGCACTCAGTACACAGTGAGCGTAAACATCTCTTCGGGTGACACCCAATGGGTCACCGTGTCGCCTTCGGGGAAGTTGAAAGGGAGCCAGAAGCTGACCGTTTCGGTGCAGACGGCCGGTTTGACGGTGAATACATATCAGGCCTCGGTCCGGATTTCTTTCGGAAATGAGAGCACGACCTCAGTGCCAGTGACGCTGGTGGTTACTGCGCTGAGTTCAGGCGGAGGTTCGGGCGACGGCGGCGGCGGAACGGGTTCGACGAGTGGATATAAGGTGATCGGCTGGAACGATCTGGGGATGCATTGCATGGACGGACAGGACTACAGCGTCTTTGCCGTCCTGCCGCCGTACAACACGATTCACGCGCATGTGATCGACAATCAAGGGACGCTGCTTACGAGCGACACCGGATACACGGTGACGTACGAAGCGGTGCAGGATCCGCTGACGAGCACGATCAATACGACGTCGGCGGCGAAGACGAACTTCTGGCAGTATGCGGCGAAGCTGGGGTTTGGGGCGCTTTCGCCCGACGTTGGCTTGAAGGGATACGCGATGCCGGGGGCCAACAATACACCGCAGGCGATGACGTTTAGTGTGTCGGACAACACCTGGGCGGCGACAGGAATTCCGGTCCTTCCCTACGCCGACGCAGCTGCTGCACCCTATCCAGTGAACTACTTCCCCATGATGCGTCTGAAGGTGAAGAATTCCCTGGGGACGGTGGTGGCGACGACCGATATCGTCGTTCCGACGTCGGATGAAATGACGTGTTCGGTGTGCCATGCCTCCGGCACCGGCACGGCGGCGGCGCAACCGGCGGCCGGTTGGGTGAACAATCCGAACCCGGCGCAGGACGTGAAGCTGAATATCCTGCGCAAACATGACGACCGGTTCCAGGCGACGCAGTTGTTCCAGGCGGCGGCATCGCAGGTGGGCTACAGCTCGTCGGGACTCGAGGCAACCGCGGCGGCGCAGCCGATCCTGTGCGATAACTGCCATGCTTCGAATGCCTTGAGCCTGGCGGGCGTGACGGGTGTTCAGCCGCTGACGACGGCCATGCACAGTCTGCATGCGAATGCCGTCGATCCGGTGACGAATCAGACCCTCGACACTTCGACGGTGCGGGACTCCTGCTACCGCTGCCATCCGGGCCCGAAGACGCAATGCCTTCGCGGCGCGATGGGCAGTTTGAAGACGAGCACCGGCGCTAATGCGATCGAGTGCCAGAGTTGCCACGGAAACCTAAGCAACGTTGCGGTGGCGACGCGGCAGGGATGGCTCGATGAGCCGAACTGCCAGAGTTGTCATACGGGCACGGCGGTGACCAACAGTGGGCAGATTGCGTACACGACGGTGTTCAGTAATACGGGTGTGGTGCGGCAGGCGCAGGACATGACGTTTGCGACGAACCCGGACACGCCCTCAGCGTCACTGTCGCTGTACCGGTTCTCGCAGGGGCATGGTGGGATGCAGTGCGAGGCATGCCACGGATCGACTCACGCCGAGTACGCGACAACGGTGGTGAACGATAACGTGCAGAGCACGAACCTGCAGGGCCATGCCGGCATGGTTGCTGAGTGCACCGCGTGCCACGCGAGTGTGCCGGGGACGGTCACGGGCGGGCCGCACGGATTGCATCCGATCGGGACCTCGTGGGTGTCCACGCACCAGAACGTCGCGTATACGAGTGGCACCGCAGGCTGCCAACTTTGCCATGGGACGGATTACCGCGGGACCATCCTGTCGCGGGTGCAGGCGGACCGGACGATGGCTGGCAATACGTTTCCGAGCGGCACGATCATCGGCTGCTATAGCTGCCACAACGGGCCCAACGGCGGCGACTAAGCAAGGCGGAAATCCTGATCATTCCGAGCCGCGGGCCTTCGGGCTTCGCGGCTCTCTTTTTTGGAATCGCGCACAACGGAGCCGCCCGGCTGTCGCCGCTCGCGGCCCTGCGCGCTTGGGCTTGCGTCCGGCCGAGCTCGTCCGAACTTCGGGAAAACCGATGGATTGCTTCCAATCTATCTTAATAACCGCTGCCCGCCAAATGCGTCCCATCGACCGAGGGGCGCGAAGACGCCCAAAGCGGCAAAGAGTTTAAAGACGATGAACCGTTTGAAGATGACGATGTTGCTGGCGGCGCCACGGTTTGTGGTTCGCGCTGGCGATCGCGGCAATGATGAATGCGGGCGCTTACCGGTTGGGCGACCGCATTGTGCTGCGGTTGTACCGGGCCCACGGGGAAACGCCGGAGGCGGCGCTTGAGTTGCACGGGATGGTTGGCGAGTTGGCGATGTGGCCGAATTTGCCGGCGCCGAACGCGTTCGCCAGGGGACGCGATCCGGAACACGGGGTGGTTGCGGTAACCGCGGCGTTCCTGCGGTGTCTGGGCCGGCGCAAGATCGCCGCTGTGATTGCACACGAGTTGGGACACATCAAGCATCGCGACACATTGATCATGACGGTGGCCCCCACGCTCGGCAGGGCGTTGAGCAGGCTCGTCAACGGGGCGATGTAGGGCATGATCTCCGGCGGCCGCTCTTCGGAAGACGAAAAAGGCGGAAGCGCGCGGGTTGGGTTGCTGGGTGTGCTAATTGCGCCGCCCGCGGCGATGCTGGTCCAGGTAGCATTTCGCGGACGCGAGAGTTTCATTTCGACGAAGGAGCGCGTGGCGCGGTTGGAAGCGATGGTCTACAGACGCACGCCAGTGGCGGCGTGAAGGAGGAGAGATGGCCGCGAAGTTTCGCGAGGCAGGTGGATTTGCCCTTGTACTGGCAGGGCTGGCGGGGTTGGTACTGCCGGTGATCACCGGGTTCGTGCTCATCGCGGTCGGCGTGGCGGTGCTGGGCGCCGACCATGCGCTGGTGCGGCCTTTGCGCGCATGGCTTCAAAAGAGACGGTGGCGGAATGAGGGTTGGTCCGAGGCGGCGAGAAAACGGAACGAAGAATGACGTATTTTCCTTTTGCGGAGTACTGGTGGTTCTATCTCGGCTTTGTCGTGTTTGTGCCGGGACTGCTGGCGATGGACCTGGGGGTTTCCCACCGCAAGGCGCACGCGGTCTCGATGCGCGAGGCGACCGTGTGGAGCGCGGTGTGGATCGCGCTGGCTCTCGCGTTCAATTTCGCCTTCTACGTTTACGCGGCATGGCGGTTCGAGCAGGATCCCCGGCTGATGCAGATGGCGGATTTCGACCCCGTGATCGCGGCGCGGCAGGTGGGGCTGGAGTTTCTCACGGGATACATCGTGCAGAAGAGCCTGTCGCTCGACAACATATTCGTCTTCCTCATCGTATTCCGATTTTTCGGGATTCCGGCGCTCTACCAGCACAGGGTGCTGTTTTTCGGCATCATGGGTGCGCTGCTCTTCCGGGGCGTGTTTATCGGGCTAGGCTCGACACTGCTCGAAAATTACTGGCTGACGCTGGTGTTCGGCGCGTTTCTGGTCCTGACCGGATTCAAAATGATGTTCGCGCGTGAGAAGAAGATCGAGCCGGAGCGGAACCTAGTGATCCGGCTGTTCCGGCGGTTCGTTCCGGTGACGCATGAATTCCACGGGCCCAAGTTTTTCATCAGGCTCAACGGGGTCCTCTACGCGGCGTCGTTGTTCCTGGCGCTGTTGTTCGCCGAGGTGAGCGACATCCTGTTCGCCGCGGACTCGGTACCGGCGGTCTTTGCGATCACCAAGGAGCCGCTGGTCGTATTCACCTCGAAC
>JAJYKC010000237.1 GCA_021788955.1 Acidobacteriota bacterium | reverse complement strand
AACAGCCGCAGCCTTCCCGGCCTACGCGCCGCCGTTGCCGCGAACCACTCACCCTGCCCCGCCGGCCTCTGCCGCGACTTCAACTTCAACGCGAGTAACTTCCGCTTATCCTCATTCAGCGGAGCGGCCGCCGCCATCGTCCGCCGCGGCGCCCCGCTCAGCGCCCGCTCGAAAATCGCCTCGAGCGGCCCCGTGTTCAACCGGCTCTCATAATCGAGCGCCCGCGCGCGCCCCATCGCCGAAATCTCCTCCCAATGCGCGCGATCCGTCAGCAGCCGTTCGAGCGTTTGCCGCCACGCTCCGATGTCCTGCTCCGGCACCTCCGCCACCGGCACCATGTTTTCATCCACCTTCGCCCGGTAGCGCACAATCGGGTTCACCGGCAACAAATACGGAACGCCCATCAGCGCTTCGCCCAACCCGCCCACGTTGCTCGCCAGCACCGGCACGCCGTGAATCAACGATTCCAGCACCATGCGCGACCGCGCCTCCGCCCACAACGACGGCACCAGCACCGCCCGCGTCCGCTCCAGCACCACCGCGATATCGTCCACCGGATCGAGCAGCGTCACGTTCCCGAGCGTCCGCAGCAGCGCCATATCTTCCGCCGTCGTGCCCCACGAAGGAATCGCCGCGAACCGCGCCTCCGGCATCGCCCGCGCCAGTCCCACCAGAATCGCAATCCCCTTCGTCGCCGAAGGATTCACCATCAACACAAACTCGTTGTCGAATCGCCCCAGCGCCGGAAACGGCCCCGGCCCCAGCAGCGAAATCGGCACATGCACCGCATGCTCGATCCCGCCGTACTTCCGCGCGTACCCGGCCACATACTCACTTACTCCGACAAACGCGTCCACCTGCCGCAGCACCGCCGTCTTCTGCGCGCTAGGAAACGCGCAATCCGGCCCGAACGGCAACGGCAGACTCGCCCGCGCCAGAAATACAACGCGCGCCGCGGGCGGCCGCAGCGCCGCTTCAAGCAGCACCTGCGCCGGATCGTCCGTCGAAGCGATGATGATCTCCGGAGCGAAGCTCTCCATCTGCGAAGCGAAGTAAGCGCGCAGGTTCGGATGGTTCGCCACGGTGTGTACCTCCACGCCGTTCCGTCCGAACAGCACCACGCCGGACCCCGACGACAGCACCGGCACGCCCCGCGCCGAAAGCTCCCGCACCAGATCCTCCTGCGCCTTCGGCCCGTACGACGCCGTCCGCGCCACGATGCGGCAATGATGCCCGCGCGCGGCCAGCGCTTCGAGTAAGAACCGGTTCGACCTGTCCCCTCCGCCCGCCGACGGAAAGTAAGTCGAGTTATGCGCCAGCAGAATCCTCATCGCCGTTGCCGAAGCCGCCGCTCGAGCAGCGCCCGCTTCTCCGCGCTCAGCGCCGAAAGCGCCGGAGCCGGCGCCGCCGCGGCCGCGGGCTGCAACCCCGCAAGATACCGCTCCATCTCGCCCGCGTCCAGCCTCGCCACAAATCCGTTCGCCGCCTCATAAGACGCGCGCGAAGCCGTTTCGTAAGCCCCCGCGTCCCGGATAAGCCCGTCGAGAGCTTCCTGCCACGGCCCGATCTCCTGCGCCGGAACCTCGGCCACCGGCAGATGCTGCGCGTCAAACTTCCCCTGAAACCGCGCGATCGGCGTCACCGGAATCAGCCTCGCCGCGCCCAGCGCCGACTCGCGCAATCCCCCCGCGTCCGCCGCCAGCACCGGAATCCCCCGTAACATCGCCTCCACCACAATCAACCCGAACCCCTCCATCCACAGAGACGGCACAACGAGGATACGCGCCCGCTCGAGCATTTGTTCGATGTCACGGCACGGCTCGATCCACGAAAAATTCCCCACCGCGTCCAGGCTCGCCTTCACCTCCGGCGTCGTCCCCCAACCCGGCAGCGCCGCGAACGGCAGGCTCGGATTGTCCCGGGCCAGTTGCCGGAAAATCGCGACGCCCTTCACATCGCACGGGTTGATCATCGCCACCGCGCCCGCCTCCCACCGCCCCAGCCGCCGGAACGGAGCCGCGCCGTAAATCGGCGGATGAATCACTGCCGCCCGCCGTCCCGTGTTCTCGTAAATATAGGCCGCCGTGAACCTCGCGCTCGCCACACTCCCCGCGCACCCGATCACCGCCTGCCGCGCCCGCTCGCTCGCATTCCACGCCGCCGGACCAAACGGATAAAACTGCGGCGTGTGCGCCAGATACACCACGCGCCCCGGCGCCGCGCGGTGCGCCTCATCGAGCAGCGCGTGGCTCAGGTCCTCCGAAGACACCAGCACCCAGTCCGGCCGGAACCGCGCGGCCTGCTCCTTCAACGCCGCCCGGTGCGCCGCGCTCTCCACCGACCGTATCGTCAGATGCGCCCGCGGCGCCGAAACATGTTCCTCCACTTTTGTTTCAACCGGCAGACCCGCCACGACGACGCACTCATGCCCGCTCCCCGCCAGGTGCTCCAGCCACGCCAGGTTCCCCCGCGTCGAGCCTCCCCGCGGCGGATCGTACGACGCGCTCGATGCCAGCAGAACGCGCATCAGCTCTCGGAGCGCTCGCCCTGCGCGGCCTCGAGCTGCGCGCGCACCTCGTCGTCCGGCATCGCCTCGATCTCGCGCAGCAGCGCCTCGTATTCTTCCGGACTCGCCAGCTCCAGCCCGCCCAGCTCGATCGCCCGCGCCAGTTCCGCAATCGTCAGCGGCCCGCCGTAGACGGCATCGAGCGTCAGTTCCACGCCGAACTCCCGCGTGATCCGCGAAAGCAACTGCACCGCCAGCAGCGAGTGCCCGCCCAAGTCGAAGAAACTCTCATCCCTCCCAATCGGCGACGCGCCCAGCAACTGCGTCCACAGCGCCGCCAGCCTCTCTTCCGTCTCACCCTGCGGCAGCTCTTCAGCCGCCACGTGCCGCGTCCGCGCCGCAGCCCGCCGCGCCTTCACCGCCGCAACCACCTGCCCCGCCGTGCGCAGCGAATTCGCAATCCGCGCATAGTCCGCCCTCCGCCGCGCCGCCGCTCTCGGCCCGCCCTCGTTGGAAGTTGGCAGCACAGCCGGCGCCTCCGGAGGCGTCCACACATGAGCCGCCGCCTCGGCCGCCGGCAAGCAATACGCACCCTTTTCGCAGCCCACGCCGAACGATTCGAGAAACGTCCGCGCCGGAGCATTCCGCGCCATCGGCGTGAACGCAATCTCGATGGTCTCGAGGCCTCGCTCCACCGCCAACCGGCCCAGGTGCGCCAGCATCCGGTGCTCCACCCCGCGTCCCAGCGCCCGGCAACTCAGCAGCATGGCTTCCACCCGCAACGCCGTCTCCTCGCACCCGTACAACATCACACCCACCAGACCGTAATCGCCGAACCGGTCCGCCACATGCACCGCCAGGCATTCGAGCGTCCCCGCATCCAGCCGCGCGCGCAACTCTGCTTCGGTGAACCGCGCGCCGCTAGTGTTCATCTGGTTCGTCCGCTGCGTAACCTGCGCCACCCGCGCCAACTCCCCCGCCGCCGGCGCCGCAATCCGCACCTGCAGGTTGATCCCTGCGAGAAACTCCGCCAGGCTCCCCGCCATCCGCGCCGCCTTCTGCCGCTCGGCCCTCTGCGCATACTGCTCGGCGCGCTTGCGGTCGGCTTCGGTCACCTTCACGCGGTCGAACGCCCACACGTGGCGCAGGAAATCCCGCATCTGGTCCGCGTCCTCCGGCAAAGGCAGCGTCAGCACGCCCGGGCACGACGCCTGCACCTCCGCGCACTCCCTCCGGTCGTCATCGGCGAACACGAAGCTGTCGAGCGCGAGGTCCAGCTCCGCCGCCAGCCCATCCAGCCCCGCCGATTTCGGCTCCCAGTTGATGCGCCACGCCGTCAGATGCTCCGGCTTCAACAGCATCTCCGGATGCGCCGCCATCGTCTCGAATACGTCGGCTTCGTTGTTCTTGCTGCACAGCGCCAGCAGCATCCCCGCCTCGCGCTGCTCGAGCGCAAACCGCTGCAGAGCCAAATTCGCCGGCCCGATCTTCACCCCCGCCGGACCATCCTCCCCGCAGATTCCCTCCCACAGCGTGTTATCGCAGTCAAGCGCCAGCACTTTGTAAGGAGCCATCCGCAGCGCATTCACCCGCCGCGCGATCCACGTGCCCAGCGCCGCGAAAAACTCCTCCGTGTACGGAACCCGCCCGAGCGCCTCCGCCGCCGCATCCGCCACCTCACTCACCGGATACAGCGCTAAAACCTCGTCCGCCTCAGCGAACTGCACCGAATCAAGCCCCACCAGCGGCGCGCGCAGCATCGAGGCAACTTCCGCATACCTGCCCGAGCCCGGACAGACAACCACAATCCACTCCGCCGCCACCGCCGACTTCCGCACCGCCTCCACAAACTGACCCGGCGCATCCTCGCCCGCCGCAGCCCAGTCCTCCAGCCGCACCAGCACGACATTCACCCCGCCCGCATTCGTGTTCAGCACCGACGTCGGATCGAGCAGCGCCTGAAAAACCTGGTTGAAAGGCGCAAACCTTGGCGGCAAATCAAGCCCGAGTTCGTCGTTCCAGAACGACAAAACCTCTTCGATAGGTTCGGCGGTGAACGTGGCCGCGACGGCCAGACAAGGCTTCGGCTCAGAGTGACTCAGAGTGGAATCTCCAGGCTGGAAATTCCAGCATAGCGCGCTGCTTATCGGGCCGCGGCTTCGGCTGGCGATCGCCCCTCAGCCCGGATATTCACGAACCGGTTCAACGTGTCGAACCAGAACGGCGCCCCCAGCGACACCGCGCCCACCGTCAGCAGCCACCCCAGCACGCGCTCCAGCCAACCGAGTAGGCCCCAGTCCTGTTGCGCTTGCCAGCCGATCATCTGCCCCAGTTGTGCCACCGCCGCATCGCTCGCCGCCATCGTGGCATGCTGCGCCGCGGCGGCCACCATGCTCCGCAGCGCCGGCTCCAGCCACAGCCTCTGCGCAAAATGAATCGTGTCCGCGTTCGTGGCGATCGTGATCAGCGTAGCCACAATCAAAGTCCACATCTGCGTCCGCCGCTTGTACCGCGCCGACACGCGCTCCATCGAGTCGTTGAACCAACCTTCAATCGCCTTCTGTGCCGCGTTTAGGTCCCGGCCCACATTTTGAATCAGCGCCAGCAGCGTCCGCCGCACGTTCCCTTGCGGCAGCTTCTGGATTCCCTCCTCCAGTTGATCGAACGTAATCGTCCCCGGATGTTCCGGCGTCACCAGGTCCATCAGAATGCCCGCGAAGTTCCGCGCCGCCAGGTACGACGGGTGCTTCCCGCCCTTCATCAACCCGCCGATCAGCGGATGGCCGTAGAACTCGTCCACCAGCTTCGCCCCGCCGGCCGCCAGACTCTGCTGCCCGTCCAGCAACTCCCGCAGCGCATTTTCGAGCGTCGCCGCCCGCGCATTCATCATCCGCGCGATCCACTCATTC
>JAJYKC010000236.1:659-5445 GCA_021788955.1 Acidobacteriota bacterium | reverse complement strand
AGGGGCCGTGGCAGGTGTAGCAAGTGTCGGAGAGGATGGGACGGATATCGCGGTTGAACTGTGGTACAAGACCGCTGTCGATAACGTTACCGGTAACGCTAACAACGTACGGACAACAAAACGCGGCAATAACGGCGAAGATATGGCGAAACTCGGGCATGGCTATAAAGGCGCAAACCACGTAAAAACGCGCACTTGGCGCATTATATCCGACCGCGGCGTGCGCCGGGACAGGACTTGGAGTAGTCTGGAACGATGACTCGACGCACGATGTTTCAAACGCTGGCTTCGGCGCCCTTGTTGGCCGGAGCGGCGGGGGATGCGGCGCCCCGCGGAATGCCCTCTCCGAAGATTCGCGATGTGCAGGTGATCGCCACCGAGCCCGCCGGAGTGCGGCTCACGGTGGTGAAGATAGTTACCGACCAGGACGGATTGTACGGATATGGCTGCGGGACATTCACACAGCGGGCCGACTTAGTAAATGAGGCCGTAACCAAGTATCTGAAGCCGTTCCTTATCGGCAAGCCGGCGGACCGGATCGAGGACACCTGGCAGGCTTGCTACGACAGTTCTTACTGGCGGAACGGACCGGTGCTGAACAATGCGATCGCCGGGGTGGACCAGGCATTGTGGGACATCAAGGGCCGGATGGCGGGGATGCCGGTGTATGAGTTACTCGGCGGCAAGTGCCGGGAGGCGGCGGCGTGTTACTCGCACGCCTCCGGCGCGGAGATCCCGGAGACGATCGACAACGCGCGTAAGTTAATGGCGGAGGGGTTCAAGCACGTCAGGGTGCAGGTGGGCGTGCCGGGGATGGCGGGATACGGTTCGGCGCGGAACGGAACGAAGGTGGCGGCTCTGCACGACGATCCGGTGTTCGACCCGGCGGTGTATATGCGGCGCGCGATTCAGTTACTCGAAGAGTCGCGGAAGCAGCTTGGCGATGAAGTGGAGTTACTCCACGACGTGCATGAGCGGGTTACTCCGAACCAGGCGGTGAATTTTGCGAAGGCCATTGAGCCGGTGCGGATCTTCTACCTGGAAGACGCGCTGAGTCCGGAAGACATCGATTACTTCCGGCAGATCCGCTCGCAGTGCGCGACGCCGCTGGCGATGGGCGAGTTGTTCAACAATCCGCACGAGTGGACGCCGCTGATCGCCAACCGGCTGATCGATTTCATCCGGATCCACGTGACGCAGGCGGGCGGGCTGACGCCGTGTAGAAAGATCGCGGCGTTTGCCGAGATCTTCGGTGTAAGAACCGCGTGGCACGGGCCGGGCGATGTGTCGCCGGTGGGTCATATGGCGAACGTGACGCTGGACGTGGTTTGTTATAACTTCGGCATCCAGGAGTACTCGGGGTTCAACGACCGGGAACGGGAAGTGTTCCAAGGCTGTCCCGAGTTGAAGAACGGGTATCTTTATCCGAACGACGCGCCGGGGTGGGGCATTGAGATAGACGAGCGCGCCGCGGCGAAGTATCCGTTCGGGTACGGGGAACGCGGCACGCATAAGTTGTACAACGGCGGCTGGGGAGTGATCCGCAAGCCGGACGGTACGGTAATTAAACAGTAGGCGCTGTGTCTGCCGGGTTCGAACGCGCGGTGGAGGCGGTTGTCGAGGGGGATGCGGAGGGGCTTCGGGAGGTGCTGAGGGAGAACCCGGAGCTGATTCACGCGCGATCCGCTCGCGGGCACCACGCGACGCTGTTGCACTATGTTTCGGCGAATGGCGTGGAAGATGACCGGCAGAGAACGCCGCCGAACGTGGTTGAGATCGCGACGATACTGCTGGATGCCGGCGCGGAGGTGGACGCGGTGGCTGACGCGTATAGCCAAGATACGGCGCTTGCACTCACGGCCACCAGCATTCATCCGCTCCGCGCGGGCGTTCTGATTCAGTTGCTTGAACTGCTGCTGGAGCGCGGCGCGTGCATCGATGGCGCGCCGGATGGCGGGAGTATCGTGAATGCCTGTTTGGCGAACGGCCGCAGGCTTGCGTCCGAGTTTCTTGCGGGGCGCGGCGCGGCGCTTGATCTGGAAGGCGCCGCGGGCGTGGGGCGGCTGAATCTGGTGAAGAGTTTCTTCCACCCCGACGGCTCGCTCAAGCCGAGTGCCACCCAAGCGCAGATGGAATCCGGGTTTATCTGGGCGTGCGAGTATGGCAGGGCGGAGGTGGCCGATTTCCTACTTAGTGCGGGCGTCGATCCGAACACTTACCGGCAGCACAAACTGACGGGACTGCACTGGGCTGCGATGAGCGGCGATCTCGATACGGTGACCGCGGTTCTGAAACACAAGCCTCCGCTTGAAGCAAGAAATGTGTGGGGCGGGACGCCGCTGGCTTCGGCGGTATGGGCTGCGGCGGAGGCCGATGCGGACGATCCGGCGCGGCCGAAAGGAGATTGGAGGTCGGTTATCGAAGCGTTGCTCGAATCCGGGGCGGATGTAAGTGCAGTAGAGTACCCGACGGGAAGCGCGAGTGTCGATGAGATACTTCGACGCTACCGGGCGAAGTAAGCGGCGTAATATGATCAGGTCCTGGTAGGCGTCAGAAGTAGCCGGAAGGGCGGATATCTGGTCCGGCAAGAGCGAGGTTGACCGTGGCGCGGAAGATAGCATTATTTATCGGCTATGGCGTACTCGCTTTATTTGTCATTGCGGCGGCGGGTGCTGTTTGGGCAGGGTTGATTGCCTGGAACTTGAGCGCCGCGCCTTCCGTGCCCTGGTGCTTGCCGGCGTTGTTGTTGTTCTTGTATTTGCTCTGGGAATACCTGGGAGGCAAGGGATGGCCTCGGGGCACGGCTATAATGCGGCGCCATTTGCGGCGCGCGAATGCCGTCAGCGCCGAGGCATTCGCGTGGACGGCGGTTGCCGGAGGGTGCGCCATCGCTGCGTTGGCGGGATTGTGGATCGTGATGTCCCAGTTGTTCCGAATGCCGCCGAATCGGCTACTCCCGGCCAACTTCGTTTCTTCTCCCTTGTTCGCAGGCGCGATCATCGCCGGCGCCTCCATTCTGGCGCCGATCACGGAAGTGACTGCGGTGAGAGGATACTTGCAAACCGTGCTGGAGAAGGAGTACAAGCCGGCGGTGGCGATAGTACTGTCGTCGTTGGTCTTCGCCGCGGCCCATGTTTCTCAGGGCGCGGCATTGCCGAAGCTGCTCGTATACTTTCTCGTGGGCGTGACGTTCGGAACGATGGTACGCCTGAATGATTCGATCCTTCCCGTGATTCCGGTACACTTCGCTGGCGACGTGACGTTTTTCCTGCTGATCTGGCCGAACGACGCGATACGAAGGGCGGTGCGGGAGAGCGGCGCCGGCCCGTGGTCTTGGGTGCACTTGGGGCAGGTTGTGGTTTTCGCGTTCCTGACCGTGTTTGCGTTGAGGCGTTTGAGCCTTGTGCGGCCGCGGCCGCTGAACTGAACGCACGAGCTGTGACGGACGCAAAGTCGGGGTGAGTAACTAGCCGCTGATTTCGGGGGGTAAGTAGGCCGGGGAACTTACACGGAAGCTAGACGGCGGTGGGCGCCGGTGAAGTTACAGGATGCGCACGGAAGCGTGCATCACGCTGTGTGCGTCGCCGTAGTTGCCTACGATCGCGGCTTTCGATGGCGTTGTGCGCGCACTTCAAGGCAATTTGGGGCTCTCCGGCCTGCCGGCACCGGCGAGCGTGTTCTCTCAAACGCCGCTAACCGCGCCACTGTAATGCTGAACCTCCGGCTGGGAGATGTCGTGACTCTGGCCTGCGGCGCCTGGGCGTGCGGGCGCACCTTGCCGTGTATTGAGCGCGTCGAAGGCGGCAGTGACGATCTCAAGCGGTGGGTCGATTGAGGGGCAATCTACCCGCGTTGAGCTTGCGGGTACTCTATTGCCTTCTCGTCATCGAGCACGGCCGCCGTCCGCCGGAGGATTCTCCCCTTCAAGGGGACCCGGCATCCCAGCGCCGAGTGGGCAGCCGGGACCGATTCCGTTCGTAATAGACTAGGTGTCGATGAAAAAACTCACCGACGTCGAGGCGGCGCTCCTTAAGAACGCTGCGATGGAGCAGATGACGGAGAGCCGCGCGGGCACAGGCAAGGCTATAAACCGCACCATTCGCAGAAGTTGGGAGTACGGCGAGGGCAAGAAGACGGCCGTAAAGGTTGGGGGAAGCCTCGCGATCGCAGGCATATTCGGAGCGGTGGGCGCGGCCACCCATGGAGTCGGGCTGCCGATCGTGATCGGACTTGCGGCCGGTGGTTTAGTCGTAGGAAAGCTGTCGGATACCGCGTTCGCCAAGGTGTGGGGACGGCAGTACATCGGCGGCGGCAAGACCAGGGAGTGGATTCAGGAATTTCAAACGCCGGCAGGCATGGGCGAAACGAAGCTGCTGGAGGAACGCGCGCACAAGACGGTCCGCCGCGCTTATCAGCACTATCGCACGGGGTTCGCCAAGGGGGAAGGGCTGCCGGCGGGCGTGACTCTGACAAGCTGCGACCAGTGCGTGGCGGCGTTGGTCAGTGCCCTGGGCGCGAAACATCACCTGGATAAATCGCGGCTGTATCTGCATCCGGCGCTCTTTCTGGCGGAAGCGTTGATGATCGCGCACTATGATCGGTGGAAAGACCTTAAGGATCACGAAGAGGTTGTGTGCAACGCAGAGTGGCACCCCAATGAAAAGTGCCCTGGGAAATGTTTCATGACCCTTTCGAAAACGAAGCCTCCCGCGCTGGTGAAGGAGCACCTGTGGACCCAGGGGGACATCGACAGACAGGCGAGAAAACTGGAGCATGCCCAGAGGAC
>JAJYKC010000236.1:0-649 GCA_021788955.1 Acidobacteriota bacterium | reverse complement strand
CGAGACCGATCCCACGATTCAGGGATCGGGTCCGTCACAGGGCTACAACAAGGAGCTCAGGTGGCTGTATCAGGATGCGATGGCGACGTACGGCAATCGCCAACTAGCCCAGTTCAAGCACGGCGTCACGAATATGTGGGATCGCAAGACGAAAGGCGAGCAGAAGGCGTTTGTCGCCAAGCAGGGCGCGAGTATTGGCTTAGCGGCTTTGGGCGGCGGTATTCATGGCCATTACGACGAAGCCCTCGATGGGGTGGCAATACTGTTGGACGCAGGGTTAACCGCGCTCGATACGAGTACGGCGGAGGGAATCGAGTCGCTCGACCGCGGGCCGACCAAGCCCACCAACCTCGCTAAGCACAAAGACGGGTCGCAGATTGCGTCGGAATCGCAGGAGGCGATGCGCAAAGCAGCCATTCACCTGTTTGAGATTAATACGATCTGCGGAGCGGTGGAGAAGGCGAATGGCAACCGGATTGGCGACTGCGAGGGAGCGATCGATTATCTTTCGGAGATTTTCCGGATCCAACACCACCTTTCGAAGACCGAGCATTACCTGACGGAGACGATCCACACCGCCACGGAGCTCGCCGAGCTGGTGAGCACGAGCCTCGAAAGACTGACCGATTATCATACTGACCTGAACCGG
>JAJYKC010000235.1 GCA_021788955.1 Acidobacteriota bacterium | reverse complement strand
CGATCTAGGTTCGAGTAATGCATCAGCGACGTGTCGATCTCCACCGTCGTCCCGTTCGGACAGCCGCCGAAGAAATTCACCACGCCCCCGCGCCGCGCCAGACGCACTGCCGTCTCCCAGGCCTCCGGCCGGCCCACGGCCTCGATCACCGAGTCCGCGCCTCGTCCGTCCGTCAACCCGCGCACTTCCTCAACCAGCGTGCCGCCCCCGTCGCCCGCGATCAGACCCTCGTCCGATCCCATCTGCCGCGCATGATGTAACTGCACCGCCCGCCGCCCGATCGCAATCACCCGCGCGCCCAGCACCTTCGCCATTTTCACGAACATCAGGCCGATCGGTCCAAGCCCGATCACCGCCACCGTGTCGCCCGGCCGCACGCCCGTCTCATCCAGTCCCCGCAGCGCGCAAGCCAGGGGCTCGCACAACGCCGCATCCTGATACGACACGCTCGCCGGCAGCTTATACGTGTTCCGCTCCACAATCCGCGCCGGAATCCGGATATATTCCGCGTACGCGCCATTGTTGAACAGCAGATCCTCACAGAGATTTTCCTGCCCCCGCCGGCAGTAAAAACACACTCCGCACGGAGCGGAATTCGCCGCCACCACGCGATCGCCTTGCTGAAACCCCTTCACACCCGGACCCACCTCCGCCACATCGCCCGCCAACTCGTGGCCGAACAATGCCGGAGGCACGATCATCCGCGCATGATATCCCCGCCGGAACACCTTCACATCGGTCCCGCACGTCAACGCCGAACGCACCCGAACCAGGATGTCGCCCGGCTCGAGCCTCGGCACCTCCACGTCCTGAATCCGCAAATCTTCCCGGCCGTACAACACGGCCGCTCTCATCCGTTTCAATCCTGCCACCTTTGAGGCTGCACCATAATTTTCAGCGAGCGCTCTAACGGATGCAAGGCCAGCTCAATCCCGTCCCCGATCTCATCCAGCGCAACAATGTCGGAGATCAAGCCTTCAACTGGTAGCGCTCCACTAAAAACCAACTCGGCCGACTCTTTCTGCAAATCGACCGAAGCACTATAAGAGCCCAGCAATGCCCGCTCACCGACACAGACGTCGGCGCCGGATACTTCGATTCTTTCTTGATGCGAAGTCTGGGCGAACAGTAATATTTTCGCACCCGGCCGGGTCCCTTCGACGGCCTGCTCCACAATCCCCCGCGCCGAAGCGGCCACGATCGCGAAGTCCGCTCCCCGGCCTTCCGTCAGATCCCCCACATGCTCCCGGAATCGCGCGTCCCGCGGATCGTACGCAGCCAGCGCGCCAAACCTCTCCGCCATCCCCCGCCGGTGCCCCATCGCGTCCGTCGCCAGCACAGTCGCGCCCGCGCGCCGCGCCAGCATCGTGAAAATCAGTCCGATCGGCCCCTGCCCCAGCACCACCACCACGTCCCCATGCCCCGCGCCCAGCATCGCGAATCCCTTCACGCATGTGTTCACAGGCTCCACAAACGAAGCCCGCTCGAACGCCACGCCCTCCGGAATCTTCTCAATGCCACGCCGGACAATCCAGTCCATCGCGCGCACGTACTGTCCGAATCCCCCACCAGCCGGCTCAAACCCAGCCGTCACCCCAACCCGCTTGTACACCGGACACTGCGCGTACAGCTTATGCCGGCAATAAAAACAATTCATACATGGGATATGGTGAAACACCACCACGCGGTCGCCCGGCTCGTACTCCGTCACTCCCGCTCCCACCGCCGCGATCACTCCCGCCGTCTCATGCCCGAAGACCCTCGGCGGCGCCAGCAGGTCGTACTCGATCTTCTTCAAATCCGTGTGGCAGATCCCGCAGCTCTCCACCTGGATCAACACCTCGCCGTCTCCGATCTCCGGCGTCGGAATCGACTCGACCCGTACCTTCTGGTTCCCCAGGTACACCGCCGCCCGCATCGCCGAAGGTACTTCTCCCAGGCGCCCCTGAGCCAGCGCGTGCGCCGCCAGCCCGCCGATCTGTCCGACCTTAGAACCGGCAGCCGGCAAGACCGTCTCCTAACTGAATCGATGCCTTCTCGCAGCGCCGCCCAAAACGAATCAGAGCCGCCAGCTTCTTCGGCTGACCGATCGCCGCCAGCGCAATCCGGCTACGCGAAAACCGCCCGTCCGGCCCCCTGTATCGATTGAAGTCCATCGGCATGTCCTCGTTCGCTCCGTCGGTCACCACCCGAATGCAATAGAACGGCAACCCCTGCTCCTGCGCCGCCGCCGTTACTCCGGCGGCTTCCATCTCAACAGCCGCGGCGCCCGTCGCGGCTAATTGCCGCTTCTCCCACGCCGTGCTCACTACGCGGTCTTCCGACAGGATCCGGCCCCTCGGAAACCGCGCCGGACAATCCGGCACGGCAGCGGCCCAACCATTGACCGCCGTTGCTATTAGGATATCGCCAACCGCCAGGTTCGCGTCGAGCGCGCCGCAATACCCCGTGCTCACCCAAGCCCCTACTTCGCCCGCCGCCTCTACTGCCTCCCGCGCCAACTTCGGCCCCGGACCGTTGGCCGCCAGCACCACCCGGCGCCCCGCCCACTGCCCTTCAGCCAAAAAATCAATCGGCGCTCGCATCCTTCGTACTCCGCTCAACATCCGCACAATCCCGTCGAACTCCCGCCGCTCCGCGGCCACAAATCCCAGCGTTCTCAACTCGCGATGCTCAGCCTCCGCGCCTCCGGCACATAACCGTTCGCCTGAAACCACTCCACCGCTCGCTCCAGCGCTTCCTCCACCGGCTTCGGCGCAAACCCCAGTTCCCGCCGCGCCTTCTCCCATCTCACGAACATCTTCTTCTTCGCCATCCGAACCGCATCGAGCGGCGCCCGCGGCTCCCGCCCCGTCACCCGCGAAAGGCCCGTATCAATCATCCCCGTGAAATACGCCATCGCATAAGGAATCTTCCACCGCGGCGCCGGAATCCCGCTGATCGCGGCGAGTTTCCCCAGAATCTGTTCGAGCGTGAGGTTCTGGCAGCCCAGAATGTACCGCTCTCCCTCCACACCCCGCTCGCACGCCTGCAAATGCCCCATCGCCGTGTCCCGCACATCCACCAGGTTCAATCCCGTCTCGATGTACGCCGGCATCCGCCCCAACAGAAAATCCAGGATGATCCGCCCCGTCGGCGTCGGCTTGAAATCGTGGTCTCCCACCGGTGCCGTCGGATTCACAATCACCACCGGCACCCCCATACGCGCATACTCGAGCGCCACCCGTTCGGCCTGAAACTTCGACCGCTTGTAGTCGCCCGCCATCTCCGCCTCGCATACCGGCGTCGTCTCGTCGCCTTCCCCGCCCGGCGGAATCCCGATGCACCCTACCGTGCTCGTGTACACCACCCGCTCGGCGCCCTCCCGCAGCGCGGCCTCCAGCACGTTCCGCGTCCCATCGACGTTCGAACGGAACATCTCCTCCCGGTCCCGCGCCCACAGCCGGTAATCCGCCGCCGCGTGAAAAATCAGCCCGCACCCCGCCGCCGCCCGCTCTACCGATGCCGCATCGCGCAGGTCTCCCTCTACGCGTTCGACATCGAGTTCCCGCAATCGGCTTCCCGGACGCGCCAGCGCCCGTACCGTGTAGCCGCGCTCGCTGAGCAAGCGTGCGATGTGCCAGCCGAGAAACCCGGTAGCTCCCGTAACTAGTACTGGTTTCATGCTTGGCGAAAGGCGCGCAGCCTTTAGCCGCGGCCCGCGCTCCTCGCCTGGAGAAAACAATTCAGCGCCATTACCGGAAACGAGTGCCGGTATAAGTGATAGCTCAGGTAGAACACCCTCGGAAACCCCGTGCCCGTGGCCAAATCCTCGTCCCAGGTTCCGCCGCTCGTCTGCGTCCGAAGCAGATACTCCACGCCGTCCTTCAGACTCGCGCTCGTCGTGTCTCCGCCCGCCAGCAGCGCCAGCACCGCCCACGCCGTCTGGGATGGCGTGCTTGCCGCCGCGACATAGCGGTTCTCATCGTAGCTGGCGCAGCTCTCGCCCCAGCCGCCGTCGAAGTTCTGGTTCGCCCGCACCCACTCGAGCGCCCGCTGCACCGGGGCTTCCAACTCGCTCACCCCCGCCGCCGCCAGTCCACGCAACGCCAGAAATGTGCCGTAGATGTAATCGACGCCCCACCGGCCGTACCAGCTTCCGTCCTGCTCCTGCGCCTGCAAAAGATACTTCACGCCGCGCTGCACCGCCGGATCATTCTGGCTCACCCCGCAGGCGCATAGCGCTTCGAGCACCCGTCCCGTGATGTCCGGACACGTTGGGTCCAGCATCGCGTTATGGTCGGCGAACGGCACGTAACTCAGCGACTCCCAGTTGTTGTCCACATCGAACGCCGCCCACCCGCCGTCCTTCGACTGCATATCGAGCAGCCACTTCACCGCCCGCTTGACCGCCGCCGACTGCGCCGCCGGCTTTCCCTGCGCCCGGCTCAGAGCCAGCAGCACCATCGCCGTATCGTCGATATCCGGATAAAACTCGTTGGCGAACTCGAAGTACCACCCCGCGGGCTCCGTCTTCGGCCGCTTCACGCTCCAGTCGCCCTTGCGCCGCACTTCCTTGGTCAGCATCCAGTCCGCCGCCCGGCCGAGCGCTGCCTCCGGCGGCTCACCGCCCAATCCCAGCGCATACCCCGCAATCGCCGTGTCCCACACCACCGAAAAACACGGCTGGAAGTAGAACCCGCGCTCATCGTCCACCATCAGACGGTCGAACTGCCGCTGCGCTTCCACCCGCTCCGGATGATCCACCGGATACCCGAGCAGATCGAGCGCCATGATCACATACATCATCGGGGGATAAATCGCGCCCAGCCCGTCGGTATACCGCGTTCGCTCTAGCATCCACTTCTCGGCCTTCCGGATCGCCTTCTGCCGCACGCTCCGCGAACCGTGCTTCTCCCACCACTTCAAAAACCGGTCGGCCTTATAAAAGAAACTCCGCCAACTGAAAAACTTCGCGCCTTCCGTGAACTCCGTTTTCACGCCCGGCACAAACAGTTCCTGCAGGTCGAATCCCTTCGGCACCGGCCGCTGAGGGTGGAACGCATGCACAATCGCCAGCGGAATCACGATCGCCCGCGTCCACGACGACATCTGGTAGATGAAATTCCCCGGCAGCAGCATCAGCTCCGGCGGCACCGTCGGCGCGCCTTCCCGCGGATACAGCCCGAACAGGCTCAGGTTGATCTTCACGTAGCTGTTCGCCGCCTGAATCCCGCCCAGCGCCAGAATCCGCTCCCGCGCCCGCTTCAGCCGCGGATCGTCGTAGTCGAGCCCCGCCAGCTTCAGGGCAAAATACGCCTTCACCGTCGCGCTCACATCCGACGGCCCCTGCGGATAAATGTTGAATCCCCCGTCGGGCAACTGCCGCGCCAGAATGCTCTCCATCGCCCGGCCGATCCGCTCGCGCTCCGGCGGATTCCAAACGCCGTCCACCGGCGGGTGGAGCCAAA
>JAJYKC010000234.1:962-5451 GCA_021788955.1 Acidobacteriota bacterium | reverse complement strand
TCAGCCAGACGAAGTTCGACTTCAACCGTCTGAACCTCCAGCAGCCATTGGGCGCGAACCCAGTGAGCCCCACGCTGTACATGAGCGCGTCGACGGCGGTGAGCTTCCTCGGCTCGTTGATCGCGTTCCCCGGCTACAACGAGTACACGCCGGGCAGCGCGATTCCCTTTGGAGGGCCGCAGAACTTCGGCACGATCACCCAGGACTTCAGCAAGATGATCGGCAAGCATAGCATCCGGTTCGGCGGGCAACAGACCTACCTTCAGGACAACCGGGCGTTCGGGGCGTATGAGGAAGCGGTGCAGGGGCTTGGCACGGCCTTCGGCAACGAAATCGACAACTTCCTGCTCGGCCAGATCCACCAATTCCAGTCGGCGATTAACCCGCAGGGCAAGTACCCCGGACAGACGGTGACGTTGCCGGTGGGGGAGCCGTCGTTCTCGCGCAGCAACCGGTATAACGAGAGCGCGCTGTATGTGCAGGACACGTACAAAATTACGCCGCGGCTGACGCTGAACGCCGGGCTGCGTTGGGAATACTTCGGCATCCAGCACAACGTCAACCCCGCGCTCGATTCCAACTACTACGATGGCAGCGGGGCCAACATCTTCCAGCAGATCCGCAATGGAGCGGTGGATATTGCGAATCAGAGCCCGGCCGGCGGGCTCTGGAGGCCGGACTACACGGACTTCGGGCCGCGCATCGGCATCGCGTGGGACGTATTCGGGGATGGCAAGACGAGTCTGCGCGGCGGCTACGGCATTGGGTACGAGCGCAACTTCGGCAACGTGACCTTCAACGTGATTCAGAACCCGCCGAACTATGCGGTGGTGTCGCTGTTTGCCGGCGTCGACCTGCCCACGATCCCGATCAGTGTCGACAACTCGGGTCCGCTTGCCGGAAACTCGGGAACCAAGAAACTGCCCAACGTCAGCCTGCGTAACGTGGATTCCAACATCCGGACGGCGTATGCCCACCTATTGAGCGCGAGCCTGGAGCACGAGTTCAACAAAGGTCTGCTGGCCAGCCTGTCGTACTCGGGATCGATGGGTGAGGGGTTGTATTCGATTTCCAATTACAATCCCGCCGGGTCAGGCGACGTGTATCTGAACGACGCCTGCACGCCCGGCACGACGCCCGGCGATCCCGGAAACTGCACGTCGCGCCTGCGGCAGACGCAGTACTCCAACATCAACCGCCGCGCCAATGGCGGCATCTCGAATTACAATTCGTTTATCGGACGCGTGCTGATGCGCGACATCGGCGGCACCGGCCTGACAATTGACGCGAACTACACCTGGTCCCACGCGATCGACAACCTGAGCAGCACGTTCTCGAGCGCCGCGTCGGGCAACTACGTGCTGGGCTTCCTGGATCCGTTTGCGCCGCTGCTCGACCGCGGCAACGCCGACTTCGACATCCACAATCGCGTGGCGGTCTCAGGCATCTACGATGTACCGCTTTTCAAGGGCAATAGCCTGCGGGACAAGATCCTCGGCGGCTGGGAACTGGCGCCGATTTTCACCGCGCGCAGCGGAAGCCCCTTTACGTTGTTCGACTGTGGGCAAGCTTACAACTTCTGTCCTCGCGCATTTATCAACGGCGTGGCGCCCCGATCCGGCGTCACGAACGTGCCGACGCCTGGCGTCCCAGACAACTATCAGTTCTATAACCTATCTAACCTTCAGCTAGCGTCCTACGTGAATCCGAAGGTGAACATCAGCGATTTCGGACCGTTCCCGTCCAATATGGTGGCGCGGAACTCCATCTTCTGTCCCCCAAGCTGGAACCTGGATATGGGGGTGTACAAGAACAACCGGCTGACCGAGCGTTTTACCCTTCAGCTTCGGTTCGAGGCGTATAACTTGTTCAACCACGCGAACTTCATGGCGAATACCGTGGATGTGGACACGTCGGCTTACAACTTCGTCGACGGCTACTTCAACGGCAACCGGAACGTCCAGCTCGGGGCCAAGCTGATCTTCTGAGGGGCGATGCAGTCCGGGTAGATCGAGAGCCCCGGGTGGGAGGGTCCGCGGCGCGTCGGCTCCGGCGTGACCGCGGACCAGGGGGACCACTCTAGGGCGTACTGGATAGAAGGTACCGGACAAATCTTGTATGGAGAAGGCGATTGATCCGTTCGGGCCATTGTTTCCGGACGATGAATTGCATCAAGCTAAAGTAGGAGTAGCGATAGCGAATGGGGCCCAGGATAAGCGACGTCGAGGAAAGCGTTACACCAGGAACAAACGACCGGAGATCCGCGCTCCGATTCCCTCTGCGACGTGAAGTGAGGCTGCATGGGTTGAGAACCAGCGGCCCCTCGCCATCGAATGGAGAAACCGTTAACATCAGCAGCCGGGGCGTACTATTGCGCTCTCCCGGAGTTTTTCGCCTGGGCGAATGGATCGAGATGGCGATCAGTTGGCCGGCGCGGCTGAATCAGCAGATCAGTCTGCAGCTTCTTGCCCGGGGCCCGATTGTCCGCGTCGAGGAAGGGCAAGTCGCGGTGGAGATCCAGCAGCACGAGTTTAAGACCCAGATGAACGGTAAGATCGGTCCGGAACGGGGCCAGACCGGCGAGTAGTTTTTCCCCTCCTTCCCTAGTCAAGCGCGATGCACCGCCTATAATCGGGAATAGGTTCCCGGGATGCGTAAACGTGTAGCCATCGGCTCCAGCCTGCTACTGTTTGTCATGCTGCTGGCGCTCGTGCTCTGGCAGGGTTCGTTCACCACCGAACCGGCACCGGTCAGCCTCAGCGAGACGTACGCGTTCTGGGCTGTCTCGACGCTCATCTTCATCCTGACGGTGACGCTGGGGTTCATGCTGTTCCGCACCGGGGTGAAGCTGTATATCGAGCGGCAGCAGGGGCGGCCGGGTTCGCGTTTGCGCTCGAAACTGGTTGGCGGCGCACTGGCGCTGAGTTGCCTTCCGGTACTGTTCCTGGTGCTATTCAGCGTGCAGGTGCTCAACCGGAACATCGACAAGTGGTTTTCGCGGCCCGGCGAGCGGATCAAGGGCGACCTCATTGAGGCCGGCGTTGCGGTTGACGACGAAGTTCGCGACCGTTTGAACGCCCAGGCGCACTGGCTTGCATCGATTCCCGACTGGAACCGGCCGGCGGTGGCGGCGCAGTTCTGCAGCGAGCACCGGATCGAGGGGGCGTCGCTTGAGACGGGCGGCGAGGTGGCGGTTCTGTGCGGGACGGGCGCGGGCTCCCGGCGTTCCTACAGCGAATCGATTGACACGCCGCTCGGCCGCCTCACGCTGCACGGGCGGCTGGGCACGGACCTGGAGCAGCAGAAGCGCGAAGTCCAGTACTACATTTTTGAATACGACCGGTTGGCGCGGAGCAAGAACGATTTCCGCAAGGTGTACCTGCTGCTGTTGTCGCTGATCACGCTGTTCGTATTGTTTTTCGCCACGTGGATTGCGCTGTTTCTGGCGCGGCAGATCAGCGGGCCGATCGCGGCGCTGCTCAACGCCGCCGAACAGGTTCGGGAAGGCAATCTCGCCTATCGCGTACGCGGGGCAGCCATCGACGAACTTGCGGCGCTGATGCAGGCGTTCAATGAGATGACGGAAGCGCTCGAGGCCAACAGCAAGGAACTGGAGAGCCGGCGGCGCTTCACGGAGGCGATTCTCGAAAGCATTCCGACGGGCGTAGTGTCGCTGGACGCCTCCGGCCGGATTCAGCGGGTGAATCGCGCGCTGCGCAGCATCTTCCCCGATGAGCAGGTGAGCCGGGCGGTTTCGCTCGACGACCTGTTTTCGCGCGAGGACGCGGCCGAGATCCGCTACCTGATGAACCGCGCACGACGGACGGGCGTAGCGGGCAGCCAGATTGAACTTCGGCCCGGAGACAGCAAGAAGATGCTGCAGCTTGCGGCCACTGTGGCGGCGCTCGAAGAGAGCCAGCGATCGGGCTTCGTGCTGGTGCTGGAAGACACCACCGAACTGATCCGGGCGCAGAAGGCGGCGGCGTGGCACGAAGTGGCGCGGCGCGTGGCGCATGAGATCAAGAATCCGCTGACTCCGATCGCCTTGTGCGCGGACCGCATCGCACGCCAACTCGAACGCGGCAACCCCACGGCGGAGATGTGGCGCATTCTGCGCGAGTGTTCGAGCACGATCGGGCGCGAGGTGGAAAGCGTCCGCGAGCTTGTCGACGAGTTTTCGCAGTTTTCGCGTTTCCCGGCGGCGCAGCTTGCCCTGGGCGGCATCAATGATGTGATCGAGAAAGCGCTGGCGGTGTTCGCCGGGCGGCTCGGGGGCATCACGGTGGTTCGCGATCTTGGGGCGGGGCTGCCGCCGCTCATGCTCGACGCCGAACAGTTCAAACGAGCGATCGTCAACCTGGTCGACAACGCCGCCGAGGCGATGCGCGAGTCGCCAGTGAAGCGGCTCACGATCGCCACGCGGGCCGAAGGAGAGGCGGTGGAATTGCTGGTGGCCGACACGGGCACCGGAATTTCGGAAGAGGATAAG
>JAJYKC010000234.1:0-952 GCA_021788955.1 Acidobacteriota bacterium | reverse complement strand
AAAATTGTTTCTGCCGTATTTCTCCACCAAGAATCGCGGCACGGGGCTGGGCCTGGCCATCGTGAGCCGCATTCTTGCAGACCATGGCGCCTCGATCCGAGTCGAGGACAACGCCCCCACCGGAGCGCGTTTCTTCATCGAGATTCCGCTGCCAACCGAGCATGAGGCGGCGGCAGTGACGAGCGAGGCGTCCGCTTGAGGCCGTCGCGGCTGCTCGTGGTCGACGACGAGCCACTGATCCGCCAGTCGCTTTGCGGCGTGCTCGAGGACGAGGGCTACCTGGCGGCCGCGGTGGCCACCGGGGAGGAGTGTCTGGCCGAGATCGGCCGCACGAACTACGATCTGGTTCTGCTCGACATCTGGCTTCCAGGCATGGATGGCCTCGACGTGCTGGCGCGCATTCAGGAGATTCCTCTGCTGGCGCGGCCCGCGGTGATCGGCATCAGCGGGCATGGCACGATCGAGACCGCGGTGAAAGCGACCAAGCTGGGCGCGTTCGATTTCCTGGAAAAACCGCTCACCATCGAGAAAGTCAGCGTGGTGGTGAAGAACGCGCTGCAGCAGCGGCGGCTGGAGATCGAACTGCAGCGCTTCAAGCGGGAGGACTCGCCGGCCAACATCATCGGCGAGAGCGTTCCGATGAAGGCGCTGCGCCAGCAGCTTGCGCTTATGGCCGCCACCAACGGCCGCGTGCTGATTTACGGGGAGAGCGGGACGGGCAAGGAACTTGTGGCGCACGCAATTCACAAAATCAGCCCACGCGCCGAAGGCCCGTTCATTGAAGTGAACTGCGCCGCCATCCCGGAGGAGATGATCGAAAGCGAGTTGTTCGGTCATCGCAAGGGCAGCTTTCCCGGCGCGGTGGAAGAGAAGCCCGGCAAGCTGCAGAAAGCGGACGGCGGAACGCTTTTCCTGGACGAAGTGGGCGACATGAGCCTGAAGACGCAGGCCA
>JAJYKC010000233.1 GCA_021788955.1 Acidobacteriota bacterium | reverse complement strand
AACGGACCGAACGTGATCGCCAGACCGGAAACCAGTTCGAACAGCAACACGGCCGCGATCAGCCGCGACAGGAACGATCCCCAGCCCGTCAGGAGCCTCCGGCGAGACGACCCGCCGGGTGGGCCCGCGTGGCCGTTGCGCTGGTGCGATTCCGGCGTTCCCGCTCCGCTAAGGCTAAAGTCCTCCGGCGGTCTTGCGCTCATTTTGAATCCTCCCCTGGCGCCACTATTCGGTTAGCAGCGGTTTTACCAGACTCAACGTTCTTACCCCTGCGGCATCATGCGGCGTTCACCCGTCTCTAGTAGGAAAGTGCTAGAAAACAGGTGAGTTGTTCATGCACAAATCTACAATGAGTCATCCGGCGAGTCAAGAAAAAAAGTGCCTCGGAGCATCCTGGTCGGGGGATTGGATGCGGCCCGCGGGCGGTTTACACTTCGGGGGGAAACTGATAAAGTAATCGCTTATTAAAACGAGCCTGCAGCGGGCGCCCGTTCCCTCTTCCCGATGATGTCGACTCAGCCTGGGGCCGATTGCGTGCTGTGCCGTTTCATGCCAAGAGCTACCCCGCATGACCAAGACCCAAAAGTCCAACCTGTTTTCTGTGAACGGACAGAGCTTTGCTTTTCCGTTCCTTCTTGTGACGACCCTGTTCTTTGTCTGGGGCTTTTGCAACGGCATGATCGACGTGATGGACAAGCACTTTCAGGAGGTCCTGCACCTGAGTAAGTCGCAGTCGGCCTGGGTGCAGTTCGCCCACTATCTTGGCTATTTCCTCATGTCCATCCCCGCTGGCTGGCTTGCCAGTAAGATTGGCTATAGGTGGGGCATCATCGCCGGGCTGTGCATTGTGGCGCTTGGCGGCTTCTGGTTTCTTCCCGCGACGCACATCAACGCGATGATGGAGAGTGGAGCGGTATCGCCCACTGGCGCGTTCATTGCCTTCCTGGCCGGCGTTTGCGCGATCGCGACCGGGCTGACATTTCTCGAAACGGTCGCGAACCCGTACACCACGGTACTTGGCGACTCTAGCTACGCCGCCACTCGAATCAATCTGGCTCAATCCTGCAATGGCCTCGGCCTGATTCTGGGCCCGATCGTCGGAAGCATCTTTTTTTATTCGCGGGATGCGCAGGGCCGCAGCACCGGAAGCGAGACGCTCTACATCCCGTATCTGGGTGTTGCTTTCGCGGTGTTGCTTCTGGCCGCGACATTTTACTTCGCTCATGTTCCGGAGATTCAAACCCCCGATGAATACCCGGAGGACGCCTCTTCTCACGACCTGGCCCACTCCATCTGGGCCCATCCGCACTTCGTGATGGCCGTAGTGGCGCAGTTTTTCTACGTTGCGGCCCAAGCCGGCATATTCAGCTTCTTCATCAACTACATGACCGCGGAGCCTCCGCCGATTCCGGCCTCATGGGGCGGCACGATGGCGGCGCTGGCCGGGCACGCGGGTCCGCTCGGCGACTGGCTGCACGGCTGGTTCGATACGGGGAATACGGGTGGCCTCCTGCTGACCGATAAGGGCGCGTCAAATCTCGCCTCCGTAGCGTTTCTCTGTTTCCTCACCGGGCGCTTCACAGGCGCCGGACTTCTAAGAAGGTTCTCAGCGCACCGCATGCTGGGCGTCTACGGGTTCTCGAACGTGGTCGCGACGCTGCTGGTCTTCTTCAAGCTGGGCTGGCTGTCCGTGGTCTGCGTTTTCCTGAGCTATTTCTTCATGTCGATCATGTTCCCTACAATCTTCGCGCTGGGCATCGCTGGCCTCGGGGCGAAATCGAAGAAAGCGTCCTCGTTTATTGTCATGGCGATCATGGGCGGGGCGGTGATGCCCAAACTCATGGGCTATGTGGCGGATCTGTTCGACATGTCGCGAGGATTCATTGTGCCCATGTTCTGCTTCGCTTTCGTGGCGTTCTATGGTTTTGCCTGGCCGAAGCTGACCAAGCGGAAGGCGCTGGACGTGATGCCGGTTTCGGCCGGGCACTGACACTGGAGCGCTCGCGGCGCGCCGTCGGCTATGCTCTCAAGTTGGATCAACTTCTCCAATGGATCTCGGCTTACGGGTATTTCGCGATCTTCGGCCTGCTCGTGCTGGGCATCGTCGGGCTACCCGTACCCGACGAGACGATGCTGGTGCTCTGTGGTTATCTGATCTCCCGCTCGCGGCTTCACCCGGTGCATGCCTTTGTGGCGGCTTTCACCGGGAGCGCTTCGGGCATCAGCGTTAGTTACCTCATCGGGCGCAGCGCCGGCGGGCGCGTTATCCACCGCTACGGCCGCTATCTTCACCTCACTCAGAAGCGCATGGACCAGGTCCACGAGTGGTTCCGGCATATTGGCCACTGGTCCTTGACGATCGGGTATTTCGTGCCCGGCGTCCGGCACGTCACCGCGATCGTCGCGGGGAGCTCCGAACTCGAATACCGGCAGTTTGCGCTCTACGCCTACACCGGCGCGGTGCTATGGGTGACAACGTTCTTGTCGCTGGGCTACTATCTCGGCGACAGGTGGATGCCAGTCCTCCGCATTGTCCACAGGAATTTGACGATCGTTACGGTTATCGCCGCCGCCGTCTTCTGTGTTTGGCTCCTGGTTCGGCGCCTTTGGCGGAAGCGTTAGACGCCTGCGCGCCTTGCACGCTGAGCCGGTTCCAGACGTGGTCCTGCAGCCAGTGTCCGTCCCACCACTCCACCGGGTTCACTTCGACGCCATCGACCTGCATGCTGAAGTGGATGTGATCGCCGAGGGCCAAGCCCGTCGAGCCGCTTCGTCCCATCGCCTGGCCTTGCTTGACCGCGTCGCCCGGCTTCACGGCGATCTCGCTCAGGTGGCCGTAAATGCTCTGGATGCCGTAACCATGATCTACGACAATGCAGTTGCCGTAGATGCCGAGCTTTTCCGCGAAAACGACGATGCCGTCGTTGGCGGCAAGAACCGGGACGTGCTGCGTGATGGAGAGGTCGAAGCCGAGATGTACTTCTTCGTCGACTTTCTTGCCGTGGTACATGTAGCTGCGTACGTCGGCGAAGACGCTCTCCACTTTTGAGTCGGGCTGCTGCCGGAACGGCTTCGTGAACAGGAACCGCGGTTGGGTTTTGTCCCGCAGCGCGGCGAGGGTGGCGTTGTTCTTGCGGCGCATGTCGCGGTTGATCGCCAGAAAGCGCGAGAGTAAATCGCCGCTTCCGCCCGGCGCGATCTGTTCCACGAGACGTCGCATGACGTCGTCGGTCAGATCGAAATCCCGTTTCCGCGGCGGCTTGGGAAACAGCTTGTAGGCGAAGCTTGCGGTGGCTTCGGCGCCGGTGGGGTTGCGGGCAAACACCGTGGGAACGACGTCTTCGGGAAGATCCCAAGGGTAGGCATAGATCGAGAATCGCCCTGTTCCATTCGGCATGGGAAAACTGCGGAATGTGTACTTGCCCACCCGCACGCCCGCATCGGTCCAATAACCTGACGGGTCGATGCGGACCACCTCGGACCCACCCTGGTTGATGTAATGCTGTTCGCCGTCGGCGGACACCATCGGCGGGCCGGTCGCGATCGTCACGGGCCGCGTCAGCGTCGCTATCGAGCCGCGCAGATCGTTGGCGGTCGCCTCGATGATCAGCGTGGCCGGACCGTCCTTGATGCCGGGCGCGGTCTTCGAGCCAACCTTCAGCGCATACTGAGCCGGCGCGTGCTTGTGCAGCCAGAACCAGACGCGGGAGGAAGGCCAGGTGAGGCGTCCCGCTTCGACGCGCGCGCCATTTTGTTCCAGGTACACATCCATGCGCCGTATGCCATGGCGCGAGACAACATCCACGGACATTGGAGTCAAGGTGCCAACCGTCTTCACGGTGGGATCGAGCGATACGCTCGGGGTAGAGGAAGCAAGCAGCAGCACGGCAACGATCAAGACAACCAGCGCCGCCGCCGCGATCGCGATTCGTTTCGCAGACATCGGATCCGAGATTCAGGCTATCACAGGCGTTCGTTCCCGCCCCTGCGCCGGACGGCGATCCTAATTATTCGTGGTCGCGCCGGAGCCAGGCCGACATCAGCTCATGCCGCCATGGACCGATCCTGATGTATCCGATGACGCCGATCGGGCGATAACCGGCCTTGTCAGGCGACCGGAAGGCGGCTTTGTTCTCCGGAACCACGACCGCGACGAGGCGGCGATAACCCAGTTCGCGGAAGTGCCGCAGCATGACGACGGCCCGAACGGCCGAGATGTTGCGGCCTCGAAAGCGGGGGTCCGTGTAGTTGTTGTAAACATACGCTTCGTCACGGGCGAGCGGGATTCCGCATCCGAGGTAATCGATCCAGACCGAACCTTCGGCGGTCCAGCAGGCATTGACGATGGAGCCTTGGTGGCGGGAGAGGAAGCATTTGCCGCCCCGGTCGAGCCGGTCACGGACTTCTCCCGCATCAAGGCCAGGGTGGAATGCGACGTACTCCTCGACCTCGCTGGGCTTCAGGAGTGAGATTTCGACCGGGATTGTGGCGGAGGCGGATGGGATCGGGTCGCTGAGCGGGCGCTCGAACAAGAGCACCCGGCGATAGATGGTTTCACCGAGGATGTGGAACCACAGGCTGCGGAAGCCTTCCTGGCGCAAGATCTGCCAGGCCCTGCGAGGCATTTGCTTCCACCGGTGCGGCGCGGTTTTCTCAGTGGCGGCAGGCATTGCCCGCTTCACTTGCGCAAGGAATAGACAAACACGTTGTTACGAACTTATCACGTCGGTTGTGAAGAGGGAAATCCGGGATTAAGTGGCTGGTAATCGAAACCCGCCTTGCCCCACGCGCGTGCCCTGTGATAGCGTGATCTGGCGCAAGGAAAACGATGTCAATTCTTAAGCTCACGACCCGCACCGCGGCCTCGCTCGCCGCCACTGTCTGCTTACTTTCTATGTCTGCAACCGCCGGTTCCCTTCTTGTCACCAATAAAGGCGACCACACGCTGACCATCATTGATCCGGCGTCCGGCCGCCAGATCGCCAACATCGATGAACAGGGCGTCACCGGCCATGAACTCATCGCTTCGCCCGACGGCAAGACCGCCTACGTGCCGATCTACGGCAACTCCGGCGTCGGCAAGCCCGGCACCGATGGCACGCACATGGTGGTGATTGATCTCGAGAAACACGAGGTCACCGGGAGCCTCGACTTCGGCGCCGGAGTGCGCCCGCACTGCCCGATGTTCGGCCCGAAAGACGGCCTGCTCTACGTCACGACGGAGCTGCGTAAGACCATTTCCATCATTGATCCGAAAACCCTGAAGATCGTCGGCACGATTCCGACCGGCCAGCCCGAGTCGCATATGCTGGCGATCTCCCATGACGGTACGCGCGGCTACACTGCCAACGTCGGTCCAGGCACGGTGTCGGTGCTGGACATGGTCCATCGAAAAACCCTCCGCATCATTCCCATCTCGAAGGAGACGCAGCGCATCTCAGTTTCGCCCGATGACAAACTG
>JAJYKC010000232.1 GCA_021788955.1 Acidobacteriota bacterium | reverse complement strand
GTGGTGGCCGCCGGAGATATCGCCGATGGCGCCGCAGTCGCTGACGATGTAGCCCTGGAAGCCCCAGTCCTGGCGAAGTTGTTTGGTGAGTAAGTCGGCGTTGGCGCAGGCAGGAATGCCGTCGACGGCGTTGTAGGCGCACATGACGGAGTCGACTTTGCCTTCTACCACAGCAGCGCGGAAGGCGGGGAGATAAGTCTGCTCCAGATCGGTGCGGCTTGGGTCGACGTTGAACTCGTGCCGGGAGGGTTCGGGGCCGCTGTGGACGGCGTAGTGTTTGGCGGTCGCGATGACCTTGAAATAGTGTGGATCATCACCCTGGAGGCCGGTTATGAAGGCGACGGCGAGGCGGCCGGTCAAGTAAGGATCTTCGCCGTACGTTTCCTGCCCGCGGCCCCAGCGGGGATCGCGGAAGATATTGATGTTCGGCGACCAGAAGGTAAGTCCGTAATAACGGCCGTGGTTGCCGTGGGCGATGGCGTCGTTGTATTTGGCTCGCGCTTCGGTCGAGATGATGGTGGCGATGTTATGGAGAAGAGGAGCATCGAAGGTAGCGGCGAGTCCGATGGCTTGCGGGAATACGGTGGCGAGGCCGGCGCGGGCGACACCGTGTAGAGCTTCGTTCCACCAATCGTAGGCGGGAATGCCGAGGCGCGGAATCGCGGGGGCGGTGTTCTGCATCTGCCCGGCTTTTTCTTCGAGGGTCATGTGCGAAACGAGGTCGGCGGCGCGCTGTTCGGGGGGCAGATCGGGATTTCGGTAGTGGGGTGGCGTGGGTGCCTGGGCGTGGAGGAGGGCTGTGACGGCCAGCGCGGGCACAAGGCGGCAGACGAGGGAGCAGCGGCTAAGTCGGGACATGTTTTTTCTAAGTGTATCGCTGGGTGTGGGGCCGCTCGCGTGCGGTCTCGGGTAAGAACCACTTCCCGGCATTTCCACGATTCCGGCGCGAAATGGCACAAAGCTGAGCAAAATCACACACATGCGGCAGGGAACGTGTACTCCGGGCTCGTCCCAGTGCGCGATTGTGGCGCAAGCGCGTGCGGCGGATTGGCAAAGCGGGTGCAGCGACGGAAGGGGAAGCCGCAGGTGTGTGGAGCGACGGGGAATGAAAAGAGTCTGGATCGTCATTGGGATAGCGGCCGCGGTGGCGGTGGCTGTGTGGCTGATCTATCGCAGCGTGAATGAGAGGCCGGACGATAGGATACTGCTGTCGGGAAACATCGAGCTCACGGAGATCAGCATCGCGTTCAAGGTCCCAGGGAAATTAATCGAGCGCACGGTGGACGAAGGGGACAACGTGAGGAAAGGGATGCTGGTAGCGCGCATCGACCGGGATCAACTTCTGCGGACCGAGGAGAGAGAACGGGCCGGGTTAGGTTCGAGCCGGCAACAGTTGGAGGAAGCGCTGAGCTCGGTGGAGTGGCAGGAGAAGACGCTTGCGGCGGATATTGAACAGCGGCGCGCGGACCTGAAGGCGTATGAGGCGCAGTACGAGGAACTCATCAACGGGTCGCGACCGCAGGAGATTCGTGACGCGAAGGCGGCGGTGGACAGCGCACAGGCCGAGTATGCGCGGGCCTCCAACGACTGGAAGCGGATGCAGATGCTGTACCAGCGGGATGAGATTTCGGCGCTGCAGTTCGATCAGTACCGGAGGAACTACGAGGCGGCGGAGGCAGGTTTGCAATCGGCGAAAGAGAAATCGGAACTGGTGGTGATCGGGCCACGCAAGGAACAGATTGAAGCCGCGGCGGCACAGGTGAGGCGGGCACGGGCGGGTCTGCAGGCGGCGGAAGCAAATCAACTCGAGTTGCTGCGGCGGCGGCAGGAGGTGGCCGCGCGGCGGGAGGATGTCAAGCGGCAGATCGCGCAAATGGGCGTGATTGCGTCGCAGTTGGACGACACGATCGCGACGTCGCCGATCGACGGCGTAGTGCTGGTGAAAGCGGCGGAGATTGGGGAAATACTTGCGCCGGGTTCGACGGTGGTGACCCTTGGAGATATCGATCATCCGTGGCTTCGCGGATACATCAACGAGCGGGACCTGGGGCGGGTGAAGCTTGGGGCGAAGGCGCGGATCACAACGGACTCGTTTCCCGGGAAATCGTACTGGGGCTATGTGAGTTTCATTTCGTCGCAGGCGGAGTTCACACCGAAGCAGATTCAGACCTTCGAAGAGCGGGTGAAGCTGGTGTATCGAATCAAGATCGAAGTGGCGAATCCGCAACGGGAGCTGAAGCTGAACATGCCGGTGGATGCGGAGATTTTCACGGCGACCGATGCGAAACGGTAGCAGGCACGATGGAGCCGATCATTGAAACCCGGAACCTGACGCGCCGGTTCGGCGCGCTCACGGCGGTGGACGGGTTGAATCTCGAGATCGCGGCAGGGGAGGTGTTCGGGCTGGTGGGTCCGGACGGCGCGGGGAAGACCACGACACTGCGGATGCTGAGCGGATTGCTTGATCCTTCGAGCGGAAATGCGCGGGTGGCGGGAAGTGACGCAAGCCGCGAGTCCGCCGCGGTGAAAGATCAGATCGGCTACATGGCGCAGCGTTTTGGTTTGTACCAGGACCTGACGGTGGAAGAGAACATGGATTTTTATGCCGATTTGTTCGGCATCGAGGGCGCAGACAAGCAAAAACTCAAGCGGCGGCTGCTTCCCATGACGCGCATGGAGGCGTTTCGCACACGTCAGGCGGGAAAGCTTTCGGGGGGCATGAAGCAGAAGCTGGCGCTGATGTGCACGTTGCTGCACCGCCCGCGGATCCTGTTGTTGGATGAGCCGACGAACGGCGTCGATCCGGTTTCGCGGCGGGACTTCTGGGCGATTCTGTATCAGTTGGTGAAAGACGGAATCACAGTGGTTGTATCGACGGCGTATTTGGATGAAGCGGAGCGGTGCAACCGGGTTGGGCTGATGTACAAGGGGCGGCTGATTTACTGCGACGAGCCGCGGAGGCTCCGGGAGAAGTTGCCGCAGTCCTGTTACGAGGTGGAGACGGTGGATCCTTTGGGAGCGCGGGAACAGTTGCGGCGGCAGGAGGGCATCGAGAGCGTGGAAATTTACGGGGCGATGCTGCACGTGCTCGCGTCGCCGCGTGTGGGCCCGGAGGAACTGCAGCGGGCATTGCCCGAGGGGCGCTTCCGCGCGATGCTGCCCACGCTGGAGGACCTGTTCATGTCCGTGGTGCGGGGGCGGGAGGGCCCATGAGCGCCGCGGTCGAGGCCGAAGATCTCGTTAAGGCGTTCGGCAGTTTTGTCGCTGTGGATCATGTGACGCTGGCGGTTGAGCGGGGAGAGATCTTTGGGTTTCTTGGGCCAAACGGCGCCGGGAAGTCGACGCTGATCCGGGTGCTGTGCGGGCTGCTGTCGCCGACCTCTGGGGGCGCGCGCGTAGCAGGGTGCGACGTGGCGCGTGAGCCGGAGCAGGTGCGGCGGCGCATCGGATATATGTCGCAGAAGTTTTCGCTTTACGACGGCCTGACGGTGGAGGAGAACATCGACTTCTTCAGCGGGATCTATGGGGTGGAGAAGGGGCGGCGGCAGGAGCGGAAGAGTTACGTCCTGCGTATGGCGGGCCTGGAAGAGCGCGCCGGTTCACGCACGGCTCTGCTGCCGGGAGGATGGAAGCAGCGGCTCGCGCTTGGCTGCGCGATTTTGCACGAGCCGCCGGTGCTCTTTCTCGACGAGCCGACGTCGGGGGTAGACCCGGTGGCGAGGCGTAAGTTCTGGGACCTGATTTACGAGCTATCTTCGGCGGGACACACAGTCTTCGTTACCACGCACTACATGGACGAGGCGGAATACTGTCACCGCGTGGGACTCATGTACGCAGGAAGGCTGGTGGCGCTGGGCTCACCGGCGGAACTGAAGCGGGGCATGAAAGCGCAGGGGCTGTTGTATCTGGAGACATCGGATCTACTGGGGACGATGCGCGCCATCGAGAACAAGCCGGGGATTCGCGATGCGGCTGTGTTCGGAGCGGGGCTTCACGTGATGACCGATGAGGGGGAGACAGGCGCGACTAGCATCCGGCAGGCACTGGAGGCGAACGGGATCGAGATACGGAGGCTCGATCCGATCGCGCCGTCGATGGAGGACGTCTTTGTGTCAGTGGTGGAAGCGGAGGAGAAGAAAGGGCCATGAGCGGGCGGCGACTGCGCGCGATCCTGCAGAAGGAACTCCGGCACATTGTCCGCGACACGCGGAGCCTGCTGCTGGCGCTGGCGCTTCCGCTATTGTTCCTGGTTCTGTTCGGCTATGCGCTGAGCCTGGACGTGGACCGGATCCCTACGTTGATCTACGACGCCAGCCAGAGCCCGGAGAGCCGGGACCTGATTCAGAGATTCGCGGCATCGCGGTATTTCAAGATTGAAGGCTTCGCAAGCGACGAACACGAAGTGGAGCGAAGCATCGACACGGACCGGGCGCTGGTCGGCATCGTGATATTGCGCAACTATGCACGGCGCCTGCAATCGGGCCAGGAGACAAACATTCAGTTATTGCTGGACGGCAGCGACTCCAATACAGCGTCGATCGCCCTTGGTTACGCGGATACGATTCTCAGCCAGTACGCATTTGAGTTGCGGAGCGACGGGCAGAATCAAAAGTCGGGCCTGAGGCTGCGATCTCCTATCGATGAGCAACTGCGGGGCTGGTACAACAGCTCACTCCAGTCGAAGAATTTCATCGTGCCTGGCCTGATTGCGGTCATCTTGATGATCATCGCGTCGATGCTGACATCGCTGACGATCGCCCGGGAGTGGGAGATGGGGACGATGGAGCAACTGCTGTCGACGCCGGTGCGGCCGGGGGAATTGGTGCTGGGCAAGATGATGGCTTATTTTGTGGTCGGCACGGCGGACACCGTGATAGCGGTCGTTGTGGGTATCGGGATCTTTCAGGTACCGATGAGGGGGAGTTACATATTCCTAGCGGCCGCCAGCGGGCTGTTTCTGGCCGGCGCGCTGTTTTGGGGCATTTTCATATCGGCGGTCGCCCGGAGCCAGTCGGTTGCCTTCCAGCTCGGTCTACTCACGTCGTTTCTTCCGGCGATGCAGTTATCCGGGTTCATTTACGCGGTGGAAAACATGCCTGGGCCGGTGCGCGTGATCACCTATCTCGTTCCGGCGCGTTACTTTGTAAAGCTGACCAAGGGAATCTTCCTGAAGGGAACCGGCGTTGGAGTGTTGTGGACCGAGCTGCTGTTTCTGACGGTATTCGGTCTGGCGGTTTTCCTGCTCAGCACGTGGAAGATGAGACAAAAGCTGGTTTGACTTATATGTGGGAGAGGATCCGCCAGATCATCCGCAAAGAATTGATCGAAGTGTTCCGGGACCGAAAACTCCGCACTACGCTCATATTTCCGCCGCTCATGCAGTTGTTGATTTACGGGTACACGGTGAACATGGACATCGAGCACGGACTGATCGCGTGGATGGACCTGGACCGAACGCCGGCGGTCC
>JAJYKC010000231.1:1248-5484 GCA_021788955.1 Acidobacteriota bacterium | reverse complement strand
GCCGATGGCGATGCCGATGCCGGGGGCGATGAGGCCGCCGAGGTACTCGGCTTCGGCGGAGATGGCGTCGAAGGTGATGGCCGTGCCCAGGTCGACGACGATGCACGGGCCACCGTAGTGGTCGAAGGCAGCCACGCCATTGACGATGCGGTCCGCGCCGACGTCCCGGGGGTTGTCGTAGCGGATGGTGAGGCCCGTGTCGGTGGAAGAGTCCACAAACATGGCGGTGGTGTTGAAATAGCGCTCCGCCATCTGCGCGAGCGGGCCATCAAGCGGGGGGACGACGCTCGCGACGATGATGCCGTGGACCTGGCGGAGGTCGAGAGAGGAGAGCGCGAAGAGATTGCGCAGCAGGATGCCCCACTCGTCGGCCGTTTGTTCGCGCGCGGTGCCGAGGCGCCAATGGCTGGTGAGTTTGCGGCCGTCGAAGACGCCGACGGTGACGTTGGTGTTGCCTACATCGAGAGCAAGCAGCATGGGTTGGCTTTCCTCAGAGTAACCGCAATGGAAGCGCTCAGGCCGGACGGACGCCGCCGTTGAGAATCAGCGTGCGGCGGCCATTGTCTTCAAGCAGGAGGAGGAAGCCGGAGGGGTCGAGCCCGGCAGTGGTGCCGGTGAGCAGGCGCCCTTCCTGCTCGACGGTGACGCGGCGGCCGCTGACATAGCTGGAGGCGCGGGAAAACATGGCGAGGATGGGCTCCGGACCTGCGCGTTCGACGAGGGCGGTGTGGGTGTCAATGGAGGCGAGCAGGGCGGCCAGCAGCGACTCGCGGGAAACGGCACGGCCGCCGGCGATGCGGAGCGAGGTGGCCAGGGGCGCGAGCGCGTCCGGGAAGGAGGGGTGATTGACGTTGACGCCGATACCGGCAATGACGGCGTTGTTATCGAGTTGGGCGAGGATGCCGCAGCACTTGCGATCGGCCACCATGACGTCGTTGGGCCAGCGAAGGTCGCAGGCGATGTCCGTGACGCGGCTGATGGCTTCGGCGACAGCGAGGCCGAGCCCAAGGGTCACGATAGGCAGGCGCGCCGGGGGAAGGTTGAGGCGCAGGACGAGCGAGAAGTAGATCCCCAAGTCGGGCTCGGAATGCCAGCTTCGGCCGAGGCGCCCCTGGCCGGCGGTCTGCTCGTCGGCGCCGAAGACCGCGCCGGAGGGACATCCGGCTGCGGCGGCGCGCGCGGCAACGAGCATGGTGGACGCGGTGGAGGCGGACCACTCGATGGGGCGGCCGGGGAAGCTCAGACGAATCGCTTCGACGTCGAACGGCATTACCAATTAGATGAGTTCGAGGCGGAAATTGATGTCGACGGCCCGGGCCGAGTGGGTGATGGCGCCGGAGGAGATGAAATCGGCTCCGGTGGCGGCATAGGCAGCAACGGTATCGAGCGTGACTCCGCCGGAGATTTCGACCGCAGCGCGGCCGGCGATGAAGCAAATTTCCTCGGCGGCCTCTCTTGGCGTGAAGTTGTCGAGCAGAAGGCGCGTGGCGCCGCCGGCGAGCGCCTGCTCGATTTCGGCCTGAGTGCGGACTTCGATTTCAACCGGGCGGCCGGCGGGGAGGGCGCGATCGAGAGCAGCGCGTATGCCGCCCGCCGCCGCGATGTGATTGTTCTTGATCAGTACGGCGTCGTAGAGGCCCATGCGGTGATTGACGGCGCCTCCGGCCGCGGCGGCCATCTTCTCCAGGCGGCGAAGGCCCGGGGTGGTTTTGCGCGTGTCGAGGACGCGGCAGCGGGTGCCGGCGGTGCGTTCGACGAACTGATGGGCGAGAGTGGCGACTCCGCTCAGCCTCTGCAGAAAGTTCAGCGCGACGCGTTCGCAGGTGAGCAAACGGCGAGCCTCGCCGCGGACCTCGGCCAGCGCTTCACCGGGTGCGACCGCATCGCCGCTTGCGTGCAGGAGGTCGATTTCGATTTCGCCTCCCGCGCTTTCCCTCGCAGTTTCATAAATGAGCGGAAGGAGTTCGATGCCGGCCAGCGTCATCGGCTCGCGCGCGATGAAGCGGCCGTGTGCGAGGCGGCCGGCGTCGACGCATAATTCCGTGGTGACGTCGCCCGGGCCGATGTCTTCCGCGAGAGCGGCCCGAACGACGGCGGCGATTTCCGGATGAGAGACGTCGAACTTCACTGTGCGGCCGCCAGAGCGAAGGAGTGCGGCAGAGGCTGCGCGGCGAGGTACCGCGCGAGGATGACCTGGTCTTCGAGTTGGTCGAGGGCGGCCTGAGCGGGGGCGTCGTCAAAGCCGTCCCCATCGAGCGCGACCTGGACGAGGCGCCAACGGGCGTAGTGGATGTCGTTGTGCTTGAATGTGAGCGAGTGCACGGTGGCGGCCTGGCGCGACATGGGCGTGTCATATTCGGCCAGGTTGACGCCGGAGGCTAGCTGGTCGGAGGTGAAGGTGGCTACGTCCGTGCCGTCGATTTTGAGCGCGTAGCGGCCCGAGGCTAGGCCGGTGACGCGGAGGGTTTCGTCGTCGAGGGCGGAGACGAAGTCCGAAGAGTTGACCGCGAGCGCGACCGCGGGGTCTTTCCAGTTGATCGGCATCGGGAGCGATTTGTCGGTTTCCGTCCAGGTGAGGGCGCCGTTGTGGGCGAGGTTGGAGACGGAGCAGTTGGCGCACTCGGTGGCTGAGCCGGATTTTGCGTCGATAACCGTTCGGGCGACGAGCGACGGGGCGTGCCAGGATTCGAGCAGCGCCTCGGCCATGATGAGATGGCCGCCGGGACCGGGGTGAACGCGATCCGGCAGGATCTTCTGAGCGAGCGCCGGGTCTTTCGCTTTGGCCTTTTCGAGCATGGTGTCGACTGGGGTGTTGAAGTCCGCGTCGGTGAGGTGGTCGCTCGCAGCGAGTTCGCGGACGAACTGGGAATAGCGCTTGAGCACGGCGTTGTAGCCGCCTTCGAACGTAGGCGGACGCGTGATGTCGTCGTAGGGAGAGGGCTCGATGGCGGTGATGCGGACGCCGGGCAGCGCGGCCTCGATCGAGTCGACGATGTGCCGGTAGCCGTTGGCGTAGACGTCGAAGATCGATTGATCGTAGGAGCGGTAGTGGCCGTCGTTCATGCCGAGCATGATGGTGACGACGGTGGGTTTGAAGGGGAAGACGTCGCGATGCAGGCGCAGATCGATCGGCCCGCCGCCTCCGCCGGTGACGCGGTCGCCGCCCCAACCGGAGTGGACAAAGCGCACGCGCAGCGAGGGGAAGCGCGTGATGACGTACGTTTCCGTGAAGGTGGTATAGAGGCGTTGATCGGTGATGCTGTCGCCGTAGAAGACGACGGTGTCACCGTTGTGAAGGGCGAAAGAACTTTGCGCGGCGAGCGCCGCGGGGAAGCAGACGAGGGCTGCGAAAAGCCAGTTCGAACGAGGCATACGCAACTATTTGACACCATCCGGTGGGCTTTGGTGTAATCAGAGGGTAGTCCTTCCGCACTGCTCCTCAGTAGCTCAATGGTAGAGCATTCGGCTGTTAACCGAAGGGTTGTAGGTTCGAGTCCTACCTGAGGAGCCAATTCTTTTCCTTCCAACGTCTTTCCCGCAGCTTGTTGGGCTCTACACCAATTCCGGGGGTAACCCCGTTCGCGCGTCCCGTGTCTCTCCGTTTCGTCCGCGTCCTTCTTGAACCGCCAGCCATGCCCCCTCCGACGTTTACCGAAGGCCGTTTCTCCGCGTCTCCGGTTCCGTCCTGGATTCCTCGAACCAGCCGAGTTCTTCGGACGAAAACGCCGTTTGAGGACTCCGGCTGTAGCCGGCGAGAGCGTCGTATCGAATCCGCGGAATGCTGTTCATGATCGACGAGTCCTTGGTTCCTCAAAGCCTCAAAATAGTGACTTGGTCACTGCAGGCCCTTCCACGGCTCGCACGGCAGTCGTGCGATAAGGGCCTCGTGAACGCGGCGATAGGCCGCTTCCGGATGGTAGGAGGCATCCGGATGGACCTCTGCTGTCGCAAGTAGCGGTTCGATGTCGCCGTGGAAAGCGGGGTCTCGCATCTTGCCAGCCATGCTCTCTTCAAACTCTGCTCGCGACACGTGGTGGCCTTCATGTTCGAGGTAGCGCCCAAAACATTCAACGACCTTGCTGAGGTCTAGCTGCGGAAAGCGCTCGATAGCCGCAGCCAGATCGTAGAGGTCCCGACCCTTGCTTCGCTGATGGACCGCTCGGAGCTTCGTCCCAAGCAGTTCCTCTAACTCATAGCTCATCAGTTCCGCAGACCCTCGAAACCACGGGCTGTCGA
>JAJYKC010000231.1:0-1238 GCA_021788955.1 Acidobacteriota bacterium | reverse complement strand
GTCGACGGCCGCCCCCGCTTGGACGGCACGCGGGCGTTCCTGGGATCGCGCGGCATCGACCTCGCCGAGGGCGCGCCGGACGATCCCGCGGGCGCCGAGACCATCCACGGGCTGTCGACGGCGAAGGTCTTCCGCATAAAGCCGAAGACGGCAAAATGTTCGCGCGTGTTCACCTCCACCTTCAAGCGCAACGGGGTGATCGGTGGAATCTCCGAATCGAAGCGATAGATCATAGTCATCCGACCCTCCGACTGCTTACTCCTGGCTACCCCCAGCCAAGGATCGAGCCGTTGACGCAGGGCCGTCATGATGTCGCCGATTGGACCCGCTTCTACTTGCACGAGGTCGATGTCTTCCGAGTAGCGCAGCGGCGCGGGGAAATGCAGCTTGTTGAGGGCCGTGCCGCCCCGAAAGCGCAGTTCGCTGCGGAGGAACGGATCGGAGAAGATGGCGACAAGCGTACGGCTGATGATGAGGTCTTGCTCGACCTGCCGCTGGCTTGCCCACGGTGCGACGCGGCTCCAGGCGGTGATGTAGTCCTGCGGGATCATTCGTCGATCTCCGGCGGTCGGCGAACGATCACGCGCCAGCGTTCATCGCGTTCGGATGGCGGCGGCGACAAATCGGGATCGCCCGCCTGTTTGGGATCGAGTTCAACCCACGGCAGCGGCCCGCGCGCCGACAGCGCCGCGAACATCGCTTCCGCTATCCGCGGGTGCCCCAGCCTTCCGAGCAGGTGTCCAAGGCGTTGCACGACCGCTTTCTCGAAAGCACCTGACAGGGAGGAAAGCTTTCCTGGTTGCAGCCGTTCGGCAAGCTCGGAAAGTACCGTTGCAATGTTGTCCAGGCCCGCGCCGGAACGCGGATAGCGCACCAGGTCAAGCGCCGTCAGTTCCGGCGAGGACAACTTCAGATGTCCCGATTGCGTTTTGCGATCCTCGATTCCCGCCGATACCGCCGCCATGTCCTTGCGGTAGGAAAAGACGATCCGCGTCCGTCCGGCCTCGATGTCGGGCAGGAGTTTGTTCGTAATGACCTGAAATTCCATGACAGCCTGATGGGCAGCGCCGTGGGCCGCCGCCGCCGCCAGCAGCCCCACATAATAAGGCCGCTTTTCATGGCGCATCAGGGCGTCGATGTACCATTCAGGCGGCGGCGCTCCCATGGTGGCGTGCTGGGGTGGCACGACCACGTAGAAGCCGCGCCGGGGCCGGATAAGCTGGCCACGCCGCTGCAAA
>JAJYKC010000230.1 GCA_021788955.1 Acidobacteriota bacterium | reverse complement strand
CGATCTCCCCATAGGTACGTGCTGATCGCCGCAACAGGATTCTTGCATGCTCGAAAACGTGCGAGTTGAGGGTGAAAGCGGTAGCCACTCGTCTGGCCCAGGAGCACTTTTTGGGCGAGCAGGCCTTCGCGCCACAGGGCAACCAGCCCCACGCGGTCGAGTACAGAGGGATGCAAGGACCAGAGTCTCATAGCCGTGATGGAGGCTATCACAATTTGAGGCGCCCCGACGGCCGCACGCTCCTCGGCACCCTCCGCGTCAACAGCACCGACCCCGGTACCGACCGCTCCCGCATGATGTGGCTCCCCATCCTGCGCAAAGGCCGCAACCACGCCCTCATGGTCGAAGCCTGCATGGCCGCCAAAACCCACCCCTACGTCCGCCTCGATTTTCCGCTCACGCCCGGCGCGGTGGAACTGGCCGACCTCACCCGCTATCGCGGCCTCCGCTTCGAGGCCCGCGGCGAAGGCGTCTTCCGCCTGCTCGCCGCCACCTACGGCAGCCGCGCCGGAGATTCCTTCGCCTCGCCCTTCTCCGCTTCCGGGGAATGGCGCAAAATCAAAATCCCCTTCACCGCCCTCCAGCGTTCCTCCGCCGGCGCCGCATGGAACCCGCGCGCCGTGCGCGCTTTCGTTTTCGAGATCTCCGCTCCCCCCGGCGCCGCCGCCTGGTTAGAGCTAGACAATCTCGCGCTCTACTGACTCCTAACTCCCCAACTCCTGCCTCGTGACTCCTGACTCCTCACTCCTGACTCCTGACTCCTCACTCCTTGCGTATGCTACGATCTTGCCAACTGCAATGTTCAGCTCCATCGGCCGCAAATCGGCCGCCTCCATTCTCGCCATTGTCGTCCCCCCCGCCCTCGTCCTCGGGTTCCAAGCCCCTCTCTGGACGGCCCTCCTCGCCGCCTTGCCCGGTATCGCCCTCGCTCTCCACCTCGCCCGCTCCGTCGCCCGCCAGGTCCGCCACGCCACCGTCTTCGTCCAGCAGTTGCTCGAACCCGGCGTCGTGCAGCCCCACCTCGCCCACACCGACGACGAACTCGGCGAGCTCGCCTTCGCCCTCCACGCCATCGCCCCCAAAATCGAGGACCTCGTCCACCGCCTCCGCACCGAGCTCACCCGCCGCGAAGCCATCCTCGCCAGCATGACCGAAGGCGTCATCGCCATCGATGCCAGGCTCAACGTCACCTTCTGCAACCAGGCCTTCGTCCGCGCCGTCGGCGACCCCGAGGTCGTCGACGGCGGCCCCCTCATCCGCGTCGTCCGTGAGCCCGTCCTCTTCCGCATCCTCAAAGAGGTCATCGAATCCGGCACCACCATCCGCCGCCGCGACCGCCTCGGGCTCCCCAACAGCCCGTCGTTCGAAATCTACGCTGCCCCCCTCGCCGGCGCCACCTCCCGCGGCGCCCTCGCCATCCTCCACGACCTCACCGCCAGCGAAAAGGTCGAACGCATGCGCCGCGACTTCGTCGCCAACGTCTCGCACGAGTTCCGCACCCCCCTCGCCACCATCCGCGGCTACGCCGAAACCCTTCTCGATGGCGGCCTTGAAGACCAGGCCAACCGCCGCAAGTTCGTCGAGATCATCCTCGCCAACGGCATCCGTCTCAACAACATCGCCGCCGACCTCCTGGTCCTCTCCGAGCTCGACGAGGGCAAGCCCCCCGCCGATGCCGGCCCCATCTCCGTCGGCGACGTCGTCCACAGCGCCATCCGCGCCGTCGAACCCGCCGCCCATGTCACCGGCATCCGCATCCTCGCCGCCGATTTTCCCGAAGCCTACGTCTGGGGCCAGCGCATCCGCCTCGAACAGGCCCTCGTCAATTTGATCGATAACGCCGTCAAGTTCAATAAGCCCAACGGCGAAGTCCGTATCCGCGTCTCCCTGATACACAATGGCCAAATCGAGATCGCAATTTCCGATACCGGAATCGGCATCCCCAGCCAGGACCTCTCGCGCATTTTCGAGCGCTTCTATCGCGTCGATAGAGCCCGCTCCCGCCAGGTGGGCGGCACCGGCCTCGGCCTGTCCATCGTCAACCACGCCCTGCAACAGATCAACGCCACAGTGCAGGTCGAAAGTGAATTGGGCCGCGGTTCCACCTTCCGCGTCCTCCTCCCCGTTTGCCCCCCGCCCACGCGCATCTCCTGATTTCCCGCAGGTCCGGGTGTAGTAGAATGTGTTTGCGAGCTCCTCAGCAACCCAGTAAAAGGGAATTCAGGTCTCATTAGGTCCTTCCCTTCCGCGTGGGGTAACGGACGCTTCGAGTCACATGCAGAACGATCGCGCCTCCAGTTATGGAATCCCTTCGGGTGCGCATGCCCCCGCCCGGCCCGCGCCTTGGCGCGGGGCCTCCCGCAAGCACGCACCGGCGGCGCTCCTGGGGCTTCTTTTTTCTACTGCGGCCGCCTTCGCGTCGCCCGCCACTTTCGTCACCGCGCTGCCCGTGGCACGCGACCAACTCCTCATCCGCTTCAACGTTCAGCCGATTTTGTCCACCCTGGGCTCTTACGGCATCCAGTTCCCCGTAAACGTGGGGTACGGCCTCACCGCGCGCTGGTCGCTCTTCGCCACCGCCAACCAGGGGTTCGAGTCGATGCCGGTCCTCACGCCGTCCGGCACGCGGCAGGTCACCGCCGGGGGCGCGGGTGACACGCTGGCTTTCATCCGCTACACCCTGTTCAAAATCGACAAGCCTCGTTCCACACTGCGCATTGCGCCGCTGGTCGGCGCGTTTTTCCCTACCGGCGCGAACGCCCTCGAAGGCGAGAACGGCTATTTGCCCAAACCCCTCCAGACCGGCTCCGGCACCGTCGATCCGTATTTCGGAGTCACCATGGGCTACAACAATGCGCTCTGGGGCATGGCCATGGACAGCACCTATCGCAAGAATCCCCTGACCGGCCTGGGAATCAGCCCCGGCGACGAGTACCGCGCCGACGCACAGGTGGAATACCGCATCTTGCCGCTGCGCATGCCCGAAGAAGGGCTGCCCAAGCTCCTCGTGCTTTCCATCGAATCGAACTACGTGCACGACAGCGCCGATCGCCTGAATGGAGCCCTCTCTCCCGCCTCCGGCGGAGACCTGCTGAAACAGGATGCCATCCTCGAATTCACCACCTTGCGCTGGCAGTTCGGCATCGGGGCCCAGGTGCCGGTGATGCAGTCGCTGCCGGGCGTGGGCCGCATGAAGGAGCGCTGTGGGATGTTCATGTTCTTCGAGTATTATCTTGCGGCCCCCGGTTGGCACCACCGGAGGCCCTACTGATGCGCACCCGCCTCCTCCTCCCCGCTGCGCTGCTCCTTGCCGCCGTCGCGGTGAACGCCCAGCCGCCCTCCGCCCGGGTAGTGCGCGCCATCGCCCATTTGAATGGCGTCTTTTCACCGCGCGGCTTCTTCAATATCACCGTCCGGCTCTATTCCATCTCAGGCGTCGACGCCGCCAAGTTCGACCTCAAGAAGTCCCAGATCACCCTGGACTTCAAACCGGGCGTCGCAGTCACCGAAGCGGAGATTCAGAAGGTCGTGGTCGATGCCGGATACAAGCCAGGTCCCGTACAAATTCAATTGCTGCCCCCCGATCAGGTCCGTGAAACCGGTCCCGGCTGGGTGAAGATGAAGCACCCCACCTCTAAGAATCCCCTTATCCGCTGGTTCCAGTTGAATTTCTGAGCCTTTCCGCAAGAAACCCTCCAACCGGGTCAAAACCAGACATAACCGCCCGAATTTCAACGGACGGCAAAACAATTGTCATCGGCTTTTAACAGCCGGCCTGTAGCCTTGATAGCGGTTCGCCAAATTCACATCCAACTGGAGAAAGTTTGAATGCAGCAACGCTTATCGCGCCTGAACCGGGGGACTTGGCTGTTATGCGGTATCCTGCTTTTCAACGCCGGCTTGACGGCTGCGGACCCGGCCGCGCCCGCTCCGCCTCCCACGCCCGTACCGGCTCCCATGCCCACCGCGGCGGATTTCGAGCTACTCAAAGAGCAACTCGCCGCCCAACAAGCCGAAATTGAGAAACTCCGCGCGGAATTGCACGATCGCGCAAAAGGCAATGCGGACGTGAAAGCGCTGAGGACCCAGCCGGCGACGATCGCCGCAGCGGCTCCCGTGCCCTCTCCGTCCGCCGCAGCCGCGCCCGATCCTCCGGCTCCATCGCCGGCTCCGGCTCCTACGCCCGCTCCCGACCCGCAGCAGATGCTCCCGCCGGGCACGCACGCTCCTCTCCAGATCCAACTCGGCAACATCACCATCCAGCCCATCGGCTTTATGGATGCCACCGTCGTCTGGCGCAACGTCAACGCCGGCTCCGGCATTGGCAGCAATTTCGGCAGCATCCCCTATGGCAACACCCTGAATTCCAACCTCAGCGAAACGCGCTTCAGTATCCAGAACTCGCGCCTCGGCTTCCGGGTCGATGGCGATTGGAAGGGCGCCCACTTCATCGGCTATAACGAATTCGACTTCCTCGGCCAAAGCGCCGCCAACAACATCGGAGTCACTAACGGCGCCTTCGTCCCCCGCATCCGCCTTTATTGGATCGACATGCGCAAGAACAAGTACGAATTCCTCGCCGGCCAAAGCTGGAGTCTCCTCACGCCCAACCGTTACGGCCTCTCGCCCCTGCCCCAGGACGTCTTCTACAGCCAGGTGATGGATGTCAACTACTTGATCGGCTTGACCTGGACCCGCCAACTGGGCTTCCGCTTCGTCTATCACCCCACCGGCAAGATCGCCATGGGCCTCGCTCTGGAAAATCCTAACCAGTACATGGGCGGCTATGGCGGCGGTCCGCAGATCGTCCTCCCCGCAGGTTTGACCTCCGTCGCCGGCGCCCAGTTGGATAACGGCAGCGCCAATTTCCTCTCCACCCCCAACCTCCACCCCGACATCATCGCCAAGATCGCCTTCGATCCCTCCAAGCGCCTGCACTTCGAATTCGCCGGCATCGAGCGCGATTTCAAAATCGCCAATCCCAACACTTTTCAAACCTTCACCGCGACCGGCGGAGGCGGTTCCGTCAACGCCAATTTCGAGCTCTTCAAGGGCTTTCGCCTGATCTCCAACAACTTCTACGGCGATGGCGGCGGCCGCTATATGTTCGGCAATGCGCCCGACGTGGTAGTGCGTCCTAATGGCAGCCTTAGCCCCCTCCACTCCAGCGGTCTCAACGAAGGTTTCGAGGCGCAGGTCAGTCCCAACACCATGCTGTGGGGCTACTACGGCGCTATCTTCATCGGCAAGGATGTGGCTGTCGATACCAACGGCAAGCTCGTGGGTTACGGCTATCCTGGCTCATCCAACGCGATGAATCGCAACGTCCAGGAAGGCACGATTGGCATCACCCAGACGTTCTGGAAAGACCCGCGCTACGGCGCCCTCAGTTTCATCGGCCAGTACGAGTACCTGACTCGCCGCCCGTGGTACGTGGCGCCCGGCGCCCTCAGCAACGCCGCCGACCACACGGTCTACCTCGACCTCCGC
>JAJYKC010000229.1 GCA_021788955.1 Acidobacteriota bacterium | reverse complement strand
AACTACGCCCAGCCGACGATGCCCGAGGGCGTCCACGATGGCATCCTGAAAGGCATCTACCGGTTCCAGCCCGCCGAAAACGGTCCGGCGCAGGCGCACCTGTTCGGCAGCGGCACCATTCTCGGCGAAGCGCTGAAGGCACAGACTCTTCTCGCCGGCCGCTTCGGCGTTTCCACCGATGTCTGGAGCGTCACCAGCTACAACGAACTTCGCCGGGACGCACTCGCCGTCGAGCGCTGGAATCGGTTGCATCCGGCCGAACCCGCGCGAATGCCTTATATCACCCAAGCTCTCGAAGGCATTGAAGGCCCGATCGTCGCGGCCACGGACTTCATGAAGATCGTGCCGGATCAGATCGCCCCGTGGCTCCCAGGACGGATGGTTTCGCTCGGCACCGACGGCTTCGGCCGCAGTGACAACCGCGAGCATCTCCGCAAGCATTTCGAGGTGAGTGCGCAGGCGATCGCCGCGGCAACGCTCGCCCGTCTGGCTCGGGACGGCAAATACGACGCTGCCAAAGCCGAAGCGGCAATTCGCGAACTTGGGCTCGACCCCGAGCGCGCCGATCCGGTGACCCTGTAATCCCGCCGGCGACGCCATGCTCTATCTAACTGAGGCGGACGTGCGCTCGCTGCTTCCGATGCGGGAAGCAATCGACCGCGTCCGCGAGGGCTTCGAGGAATTCTCTGCCGGCCGCGCGCAAAACCAGCCCCGCCACCGGCTCATCCTGCCCGAAGGCTCCGTCCTGCACAGCATGGCCGGATCCTTCGGCGCTTACTTCGGTACGAAGATCTATTCGACCCATCGCCAGCACGGCGCCCACTTTTTCTTTCTTCTCTTCGATGCGCCCACCGGCGCGCCGTTGGCGATGATGGAAGCCAACTACCTCGGCCAGATCCGCACAGGCGCGGCTTCCGGCTACGCGACGGATCTGCTCGCCGCGCCGGAGGCATCCATACTTGGCGTGATCGGGACCGGCTTTCAGGCTGAATCTCAGATCGAAGCAGTGCGTGCCGTCCGCCCTATCCGCGAGGTACGCGTCTGGGGCCGGGACGCCGCCCGCCGTCAGCGCTTCGCCGAAAAGGTGAACGCCGCGGCGACAACCACCGCGGAGGAGGCCGTGCGCGGCGCCCACATCGTCATCACGGCGACCAATGCCCGTGACCCGGTGCTTGGCTCCGATTGGATCGCTCCCGGCGCCCACGTCAACGCCGCGGGCTCAAACGTAGCTAACCGCCGGGAGTTACCCGCGAATCTGATCGCCCGCGCAGGCCTGATCGCCGCGGACTCGGTCGAGCAGGCGCGCATCGAAGCCGGCGATTTGATCCTCGCCGGCGATTGGTCCCGCGTCATCGAACTACGCGAAACGCCGCGCGGCCACGAACCGGACCGCGTCACCATTTTCAAATCGGTCGGACTGGGATTGGAAGACGTCGCCTGCGGCGGATGGATTTATGAAAAGGCCTTGCAACAAGGCCTCGGCCGTCAGATGGCTTATTCCTGAGAAGCGGCTTGCGTGTCGCTGTCCCGCCAGGCGCTGATCTTCAGACGCCGGCAGACCCAGCAAAGCCCCTCGGTGGACGTAGGCGCGCACGGACTTCCGCAGATCACGCACTTCGCCGGTGGGGCCGGCTTCTCGATCATGCGACGCGCCTTGCGCCGGATCTCCGGGTCGATAATCACGTCGCTTGCCGGGACAACCTTCTTTTTCATTCCTGCCTCCACACTACCATAGCGGCAAGGCCCCACAGGGGACGCAGTGCCACCGATCAAGCGGCCCGATTGAGCGAAAGCACCTTGCCGGGCGCGAGCGACGCCGAGCAGCGCGGGCATTTCTGGTCCGGCCGCACCCACACCTGCCTGCCGCGGCTCAGCACCTCGGCCGGGACTGTGTGCGTGCAAATCGGACAATAAACCGTCGCTGAGCTACTGACCATCGGCGCGGGCTTCGGTTGCGAGCTGGTGGATGTTCTCTCTTGCAGCATGTCGCGTTCATCCTTCGCTCGATTGGACGCAGAAACTGGCGGAAAGGGTCGAAGAATTTTGTAAGGTTGCGGAAAGATTCCCTCCCTGCCTCCTCGCTCCGTTCTCCTGGCTCCTTCCCCCCGGCGATCCGCGGTCTCGCCACCCGGGTTTGTCCCTATAATCAAAAGTAGGTTTCGCCGCCTAAGAAAAGGAATTTGGCTCCATGCGCTTGTTTGACCGAATGAGGCAGCAGAAGGTGCTCTCCATCAGCCTTCTGCTGGCCACACTGTCCATCGGGATCCTCATCGGAACCCTCATCAACACGGGTGTGAACGCGGCACGGGGAGCGCAGGTGGCGCCCGATGCAACGCCGCTGGTGATCCCGGCGGCCGTCCAGACCGGCACCGAGTTCACCAAGTTAGCCAAGCGTCTCGGTCCATCCGTCGTAAACATCACTGCGGACTACATCCCGAAGGAGGCGTCCAGCAAGCGCCGCAGCCAGCCTCAGGAAGGCGGCGATAACGGCGATAGCACGGACCTGTTCCGCCGGTTCTTCCACGACAACCCGATGGGCGGCGACGACGACCCGCGCATGTTCCGGCGCGAGCAATCCGGCAGCGGCTTCATCGTCGACAAGAACGGATACATCATTACGAATAATCACGTCGTCGACAAAGTGGACAAGATCAAGGTACGCTTGCACGGCGACGACACGGACTATCGGGCGCATCTGATCGGCTACGACCGTGAAACCGACCTCGCCGTGATCAAGATCGACCCGATCAAGCCTCTCGTGCCGGTAACCATCGGCAACTCCGACGGCATCGAAGTCGGCGATTGGGTGGTCGCCATCGGTTCGCCGTTCGGTCTGGAGGCTTCGGTCACCGCCGGCATCGTCAGCGCTACCGGCCGCTACATCCCCGGAGCGCAGCAGTTCCAGCGCTTCATCCAGACCGACGCCGCCATCAATCCCGGAAACAGCGGCGGCCCGCTGGCTGATATCCGCGGCGACGTCATCGGCGTCAATACGATGATCGCTACCCAGACCGGCAGCAATCAGGGCATCGGCTTCGCCCTGCCGATGAATATCGCCGTCAAGGTCTATAACGACATCATCCGCACCGGACGCGTCGCCCGCGGCTCTCTCGGCATCGGCTGGAGCAAGGCCAACGAGAAGCCGGAACTTTTCGAGGCGCTCGGCACCCGGCATGGCGTGATGGTCAGTGAAGTCACCAAGGGTGGGCCCGCCGACAAGGCCGGCATCAAGCCAGACGACATCATCGTGGCTCTGAATGGACGCTCCGTGCAGGACGGCGACGATCTGGTCGCGCGTGTCGCGGATCTCCCCATCGGTTCACAGGCCACGGTTGCGGTCGACCGCGGCGGCAAGAAGATGGACATGAAGGTCGCCATCCTCGACCGCGCCGAAGTCTTTAAGGACGATCCCCGCTTCGCGCTCGACCAACCTGAAACACCCGCGCAGCCTTCAAAGACGCCCGTGCAGCCCAAGTTCGGCATGAAGATTCGCGATCTCGCCGACGCGGACCGCGTAGGAGAGGGAATCAAAGATAAATCCGGCGTCATGATCACCAGCGTCGATCCGGATTCCTTCGCCGACGATCTCGGCCTGCAGGAGCGCGACGTGATCGTCGCCATTAACCGCGAGGCCGTAAAATCGGTCGACGACCTGCGCCGAATTCAGGCCTCGCTCAAACCGGGCGATCCTCTCGCGCTCCATATCTACCGGCCCATGCCAACCGGCCGCAACTCAGTTCAGTGGACCTCGATGTATCTTTCCGGTAAACTACCTGGAAACTAACATGACTCTTCGATGGATGATGTTCCTCGCCTCGCTCGTCGCCAGCCTGAATCTGATGGCCGCACCTCGCCGGAAGAAGGCAAAAACACACACCAATCACCACTCTGCGTTGTCAAACCATCAACGCGCGAAGCGGGGCGTTGGCCACCCTCCCAGCCGGCCCAGCGGACGCCGCAGAGCCAAAGCCTCCAAGCGGCGCCGCGCCTATCAGCAGGCCCCTACGCCGGAGCGCTACGCACAGATCCAGCAGGCGCTCGCCGACAGAGGCTACTACCACGGCCAAGTGAACGGACAGTGGGGCCCGGACTCACTGCAGGCGATGCGGAAATATCAACAGGACCACAAGCTTGACGGAGACGGCAAGGTCAATTCTCTTTCCTTGATCGGCCTCGGCCTCGGACCCAAACGCGCTCTCACCGCGCAGGCAGCACCTCAACCGGCGGCGCCGCCCATCCCCAGGTCCAACGTGCTGCAACCGGCCCCCGCCAATCTTCCCCCGATTCAACCGCAACAAAATGAACCCGCGGTGCAATAACCATGATTCTTGGAGTACCGAAGGAAGTAAAAGACCACGAAACCCGCGTGGGCATGGTGCCGGCCAACGTTGCCGCGTTGCATGAGGCGGGCCATAAGGTCCTTATCCAGGCCGGAGCAGGCGCAGCGAGTTCGCTACCGGACTCGGAATACCTGCACGCGGGCGCCGAGATCGTTCCCTCGGCAGCCGAGGTATGGAAACGCGCCGAGATGATTGTCAAAGTGAAGGAGCCTCAGCCCGCCGAATACGCCTTCTTCCGGCCCGGTCTGATTCTCTTTACTTACCTCCACCTGGCGCCCCTACCCGCACTTACGGATGAGTTGGTGCGGGCGCGCGTCAATGCCGTGGCCTACGAAACAATCCGCGAAGCCGACGGATCGCTGCCCTTGCTCACGCCGATGAGCGAGGTGGCCGGACGCATGGCCGTTCAGGTGGGCGCGCAGTATCTGGAGGCGCCAAACGGCGGCCGTGGAATCCTGATCGGCGGCATCCCGGGTGTACAACCCGCCAACGTTGTGATCCTCGGCGGCGGTGTCGTCGGCCACAACGCGGCCAAAATGGCCGTGGGCCTGGGTGCCCGCGTCACCGTCATCGACAGAAACCTCAACCGTCTCCGGGAACTCGACGACGTTTACGCAAGCAGCCTCGTCACTCTGGCCTCCAACGTCTGGACCATCCGCGAAGCCCTCCGCCACGCCGACCTGGTCGTGGGCGCGGTGCTCATCCCCGGCGCCTCGGCGCCGAAACTCATCCGCCGCGACATGTTGGCCTCGATGAAGAAGGGCGCCGTCATGGTGGATGTCTCCATCGACCAGGGCGGTTGCTTTGAAACCTCCCGCGCCACCACCCACACCGATCCGATTTACTTCGTCGACGGCGTGCTTCACTACTGCGTCTCCAATATGCCCGCCGCCGTACCTCACACCTCCACCTTCGGCCTGACGAACGCCACCGCGCCGTACATGATGGAGCTCGCCAACCACGGCCTCGAAGCCGCCTGTGAGAAAGACGAAGCCATCCGCGAAGGCGTGAACACCTACAACGGCTATATTACGTACCCGGCCGTAGCCGAATCCCAGGGCCAAACCTGGAAAGAACTCGCCGCGGTTCTTTAATTGCGGTGGTTACGTCGTGAGTGCTGGGCCGCTGCCGGTCATGAATGACTTGTTCTTGTCGCCCACCCAATACCGCTCCCCGGCAAT
>JAJYKC010000228.1 GCA_021788955.1 Acidobacteriota bacterium | reverse complement strand
GGGGCGGGATGGTTGTCGCGGCTGTGGCGGTAGCGGCCGGCGGCGTTGGCTTGCCAGACCTCGACGAGGGTGTGGGGGATGGGGCGGCCGTCTTCGTCGAGCACTCGGCCGGCGACCACGATGCGCTCGCCGAGAGGATCGGCGGAGTGGTGGCGGGTGAGGTCGTTGTCGGTTTCGCCGAGGACGTGATCACCGAAGACGGGGCCGGTGAGTTCGGAGAGTGTGTGAGGGACGCGGACGGGCGCGAGGGCGGGAGCGCGGCGGATGGTGGATTGATAGGCGGGATGGAGCAGCGTGGGCTGATCGCCGGGTTCGGGACGGGGATAAATCTTCATGGCATTTCCTTTGGCGGTTCAGGTGAGCGCGGGCGCGGCGCCGTGGGCTTGGGCGGTGCGGGCGTTGAGGTCGCGGAGTGTTTCGAGTTCGAGCGCCGTGGGCGGCGCGGTTTCGTTTGGCGGCTCGGCGAATTTCACGTCCCAGGAGGTGTTGGCGCGGACTTGCTCGCGCGTGACGCCGGGGTGCAGGGAGGTGACAGTGAACTCCTTGGTTTCGGCGTGGGGTTCGAGGATAGCGAGGTCGGTGACGAGGAGGGTGGGGCCGGCGGTTTGGAGGCCGAGTTGACGGCGCTCGACGCCGGTGGGGCCGTGGCCGAGAGTGGTGAGGAAGTCGAGTTTCCGGACCATGGCGCGGGGGTGGTGGCGCATGACGATGAAGATTCGGCCACAGGAAGTGGCGATTTCGGTGGCTCCGCCCGCGCCGGGGAGACGGACTTTCGGACGGCTGTATTCGCCGATGACGGTGCTGTTGAGGTTGCCGAAGCGATCGACCTGCGCACCGCCGAGGAAGCCGACGGTGATGCGGCCGCCTTGCAGCCAGTAGCGGAACATTTCGGGGACAGAGACGGTGGTGAGGGCGGTGCGGCAGAGTTCGCCGTCGCCGATGGAGAGAGGGAGCACGGAGGGGCGCGTGGCGATGGTGCCGGATTCGTAGATGAGGACGAGGCTGGGGGCGTGAGTGAGGCGGGCGAGGTTGCAGGCGGCGGAGGGGAGGCCGATGCCGACGAAGCAGACGTCGCGGTCCGAGAGAGCGCGGGCGGCGGCGATGGTCATCATTTCGTTGGCGGAGTAGTTCATGCGGTGCGCCGGGCGTGGACGTTCTCATTCATCCACTCGGTGAAGGAGGCGCGGTCGCGGGAGATCGCGTCCCAGTTCACATAGAAAGAATTGTCGCGCGAATAGTAGCCGTGGGCGTAGGAGGGGCGCGCGCCGCCGGGTGAGTGGGCGATTGCGGTGACGGTCCAGCAGGGGAGGACGACGGAGTTGGGGCTGGCGGGGTTGAGCGAGTCGACGATCTCTTCGACGGTGACGAGGGAGCGGCGGGCGGCTAATACGGCTTCCTTCTGGACGCCGACGATGCCTTCGAGGAGTACGTTGCCGGCGCGGTCTGCTTTTTGCGCGTGGATGACGGCGACGTCGGGACGGTGGGCGGGGACGCAGGCGAGGGTTTCGCCGGTGAAGGGGCAGGGGACGAAGCGGATGTTGGGGTTGACGTCGGGGAGGCCGACGCCGAGATAGCCCCGGAAGAAGGCGCAGGGCATGCCGGAGGCGCCGGCCGCGTAGGCGTTGGCCATGGCGGCGTGGCTGTGTTCTTCGAGGGCGAGGGGGTTGGGCCAGGCGTTTTCGACTGCGTCGCGAAGGCGGTGGAGGGAGCCGACGCCGGGGTTGCCGCCCCAGGAAAAGACGAGTTTGGAGGCGCAGCCGGCGCCGATCATCTGGTCGTAGACGAGGTCGGGGGTCATGCGGATGAGGGTGAGATTGCGGCGCTGTTGGCGGATGATTTCGTGGGCGGCCGTGAAGGGGATGAGGTGGGTGAAGCCTTCGAGGGCGACGACGTCCCCGTCATGGATGAGCGCTTCAACGGCGGCGGGCAGGAGGAGGAACGAGGGCATTGTGCGATTAACGCTCGTCTGTGCGTTATTCGGTATTAGAACCCGGGCGGGTAGCGAAGTCAAGGCGGGGCTCCGGGCGTGCGATTATCGGCTACGCTGGGTTTACACATGACATTCCCCGAAGGTGATCCGGACTTCGTATTGTCGCTGGCGCGGGGGCTTCAGGTGATCGAGGCGTTCTCGGGGGCGCGGGGTGGGCTGACGGTTTCCGAGGCAGCGGCGAAGACCGGGCTATCGCGGGCGGCGACGCGGCGGTTGCTGATTACGCTCGAAGAGCTGGGCTACGCGGAGCGGCGGGGGCCGGCGTTTCAACTTACACCCCGGGTGCTGCGGCTGGGGTTTTCCTTCGTGGCTTCGAACTCGGTGGCGGCGCTGGCGGTGCCGGTGCTGGAGCAGTTGAGTGCGCAGATTCACGAGTCGTGTTCGGTGAGCGTGCTGGAGGGAGAGGACATTGTGTATCTCGCGCGGTCGGCGCCGAAGCGGGTGATGACGATTGACCTGGGTGCGGGAAGCCGCCTGCCGGCTTACTGCACGTCGATGGGGCGGGTTTTGCTGGCGGCGCTGCCGGGGAAGGAATTGAGCGCGTATTTGAAGAAGGTGGAGTTGAAGGCCTTGACGCCGAAGACGGTGCGGAGCCGGAAGCGGCTGCAGGCTTTGATTGGCGAGGTGCGGGAGCGGGGGTACGCGCTGGTGGACGAGGAACTGGAGCTTGGGCTGCGGTCGATCGCGGTTCCGGTGGTGTCGCAGACGGGGCGCGTGGCGGCGGCGATGAATTCGGGCGTACACGCGGCGCGGGTGTCGGAGAAGGAACTGCGCGAGCGCGTGCTGCCTTTGTTGCAGGACCACGCGCGGCTGCTGGGGCAGATGCTGCCTTGACTCGCCGCGCCGATTATCGTACAAGTGAACGATAATCGGCATGAGTACGGCATATCTCTGCGACGCGGTCCGGACGCCGTTCGGACGCTATGGAGGCGCGCTGGCGGGCGTGCGGACGGACGATTTGGCGGCGGCACCGCTGCGGGCGCTGATCGAGCGGAATGCGGGCGTGGACTGGGGCGCGGTGGACGATGTGATTTACGGCTGCGCGAACCAGGCGGGGGAGGACAACCGCAATGTGGCGCGGATGGCTCTGCTGCTGGCGGGGTTGCCGGAGCGAGTGCCGGGCGTGACGGTGAACCGTTTGTGCGGGTCGAGCCTGGACGCGTTCGCCTCCGGATGCCGGGCGATTGTGAGCGGCGAAGCGGAACTGGTGATTGCGGGGGGCGTCGAGAGTATGTCGCGGGCGCCGTTTGTGTTGGGGAAGGCGGAGGACGCTTTCGGGCGCGGGCAGAAGATGGAGGACACGACCATCGGTTGGCGGTTTGTGAACTCGCGGATGAAGGCGGCGTACGGAACGGATTCAATGCCGGAGACAGCGGAGAATGTGGCGAGCGAGTACGGTATTTCGCGGGCGGCGCAGGATGCGTTCGCGTTTCGCAGCCAGCAGCGAGCGGCCAGGGCGATTGCCGACGGGTGGATGGCGGAGGAGATAGTGCCGGTGGCCGTGGCGCGGAAGAAGGGGCCGGCGGCGGAGGTTTCATTGGATGAGCATCCGCGGCCGGAGACGACGATCGAGGGCTTGGCGCAGTTGAAGCCGGTGGTGCGCGCGGATGGGACGGTGACGGCGGGGAATGCGTCGGGGGTGAACGACGGGGCGTGCGCGATGCTGCTCGGGTCGGAAGCGGCGGTGGGCAAGTACGGGTTGATACCGCGGGCGCGGTTTGTGGCGTCGGCGGTGGCGGGCGTGGCGCCGCGGGTGATGGGGATGGGGCCCGTGCCGGCGTCGCGGAAGGCGCTGGACCGCGCGGGGCTGAAGATGGCGCAGATGGACTTGATCGAGTTGAATGAGGCGTTCGCGGCGCAGGCGGTGGCCGTGCTTCGCGAACTCGGGTTGCCGGAGGACGCGGCGCAGGTGAACGCGCAGGGTGGCGCGATTGCGCTGGGGCATCCGCTGGGCGCGAGCGGCGGAAGGCTGGTGACGACGGCGATGTATCAACTGGCGCGGAGCGGCGGGCGGTATGCGCTGTGTACGATGTGCATCGGCGTGGGTCAAGGGATCGCGGCGATTCTGGAGCGGGTGTGAAGCGGGTGCGCACGCAGGCCGGCATTGTGGGCGCCGGTCCGGCGGGCCTGATGCTGGGCCACTTGCTGCATCTCCACGGGATCGATTCAGTGATCCTTGAGCGGCGCAGCGAAGAGTACGTGATTGAGCGGGTGCGCGCCGGCGTGCTGGAACAGGGCACGGTGGACCTGATGCGCGAGAGCGGCGTGGGCGGGCGACTCGGGCGGGAGGGTTTGCGGCACGCGGGGATTTACTTGAGCTTTGGGGGTGTGCGGCGGCATATCGGGTTCGAGGAGTTGACGGGCGGCCGTTCGATCACTGTGTATGGGCAGAACGAGGTGGTGAAGGACCTGATCGCGGCGCGGCGGGCGAGCGGGCGGGTTATCGAATTCGAAGCCGACGCGCTGAGGATTAGCGACGTTGATTCGCAGCCGCGCGTGGTGTACCGGAAGGATGGGGAAGAGTGCGAGGTGGTGTGCGATTTCGTTGCGGGTTGCGACGGATCGCATGGGATGTGCCGGCAGGCGATTCCCGAGGGGTGTTTGCGCGTGTATGAGCGCGAGTATCCGTTCGCGTGGCTGGGAATTCTGGCGCGGGCGGCGCCGAGTTCGGAGGAACTGGTGTATTCGCTCCACGAGCGCGGGTTCGCGTTGTTCAGCATGCGGTCGCCGGCGGTGACGCGGTTGTACCTGCAGTGCGCGCCGGAGGAGGACATCGAAGGTTGGCCGGATGAGAGGATTTGGGAGGAACTGACGGCGCGGCTTTCGACGGTTGATGGCTGGCGGCCGAATCGCGGGAACGTGATGCAGAAGGGCGTCACTGGAATGCGGAGTTCGGTGGTGGAACCGATGCGGCACGGGCGTCTGTTTTTGGCGGGCGATGCGGCGCATATCGTGCCGCCGACAGGCGCGAAGGGGTTGAACCTGGCGGTGGCGGATGTGTGGGTGCTGGCTGGGGCGTTGGAGAATTACTACCGGACCGGGCGGCAGGAACTATTGAACAGTTACTCGGAGCGGTGTTTGCGGCGGGTGTGGCAGGCGCAGCGGTTTTCCTGGTGGATGACGACGATGCTGCATCGCGCGCCGGATGGGAATGCGTTCGATTACCGGAGGCAGTTGGCGGAGTTAGAATACGTGACCAGTTCGCGGGCGGCGATGACGGCGCTGGCGGAGAACTACGTGGGTTTGCCGTTGGAGTAAGTGCGGGCAGGAGGAAGTGATGCGGGTGGTGGCGATGCTGGTGATTGGGGCGGTGGCAGCGGCGGCGCAGGCGCCGGTGCGGCCTTGCGAGAGCCTGGCAACGGTCGCGATTGCGGATACAACGATCGAGTCGGCGGCGGTGGAGGCGGCAAGCGGAGCGACGCCCGCGTTTTGCCGGGTGACGGCGGTGCTGACGCATTCTCCGAGCGGGGACCGGGTGCGGATCTTTGTGGGGCTGCCTTTGAGAGAGTGGAACGGTCGGTTCGAGGGCGTGGGCGGCGGAGG
>JAJYKC010000227.1:2447-5539 GCA_021788955.1 Acidobacteriota bacterium | reverse complement strand
GTTGACGCGAAGGGCTTTCCTCGTCGTGAGCTCCGGCTTCGCTTTCGCGGCCAGGCACGCCGCGGTCGTTAATTCCGAAGGCGAGAAGCTCTCCTTCTTCGGTGGAGAGCGACTTCTCTTCGAGTATCACTATGCCACCACTCGCCCCAAGCCCTATGTGCATCCACTGTGCGCACCGGACGGCCACCCGATAACACTTGACAGCCCCAAGGACCACCCCCACCATCGTGGTCTGATGATTGGCTGGAACGATGTCAATGGCTTTCAATTCTGGGGTGAAGGTGCACCGAACCAGGGAGTAATTAGACATCAACGGTTTGATCAAATTAGGGAGAAACCGCCGGCGGCAATGCGGGAGATCAACAACTGGGCCGCTCGATCTGACCTTCTTCTTGTCGAAAGGCGCGCCGTGCGTGTGCTGCCTTTTGCCTCGGATTGGGTTGCGTTGGAGTGGGAGAGCGAACTAACCGCCCACGGGCAGGCAGTCGTTCTTTCCGCAGCCAAGCATCCCTATGATGGCCTCGGGATTCGCTTCATCGCTGCTATGGATGGAGGCAAAGTGCTGAACGCGAATGGTACCGCCGAAATCGAGCGTGCCAACGGCGAGCAGGCGAATTGGTGCGCGTATCACGGCGGTTCATATGGATGTGCGATCCTCGATCATCCGGCGAATCCGCGTCATCCGACACCCTTTTTCGTCATGAACCGGCCTTTCGGTTATCTGAGTGCCGCTCCTACATTTCGCGAGCCCTTTCGGTTGGATACCGGCGAGTCGCTACGCCTCCGATACGGCGTCATTTCGTTCCTGGGCGAGCCAGACCGTGTGCGGCTGGACAGGTTCTATCAGATATGGACCAAATGAACCTCCGGCCGATGGAATTGCAGGATCGCAGCGAGGTTGGCGACTTGATCTACGTTTCGACGAACTACTGGTATCAGTCCCACGGTCGCACCGCTGTCTTTCAGGGCGGCCCCGAAGTCGCCGATATCTTCTACCGGGTGTACAGCGGACTCGATCCCGGATGCGCCGTTGTCGCCGAAAGCACAAGAACCGGGCGCTTGATGGGGTCGTGCTTCTACCACCCCCGCAGACACCACGTCTCGCTGGGAATCATGAATGTACATCCGAATTATTTCGGCCGCGGCGTAGGGAGCGCTCTGCTCAAATACATCATAGACTACACGGATAAGAGGGGTTATGCAGGCCTCCGTTTGACGCAGAGCGCCCAGAACCTCGATTCGTTTTCTCTATACACCAAAGCGGGTTTTGTCCCGCGTTTCGCCTACCAGGATATGGTTGTTAAGCCGGAAGCGCCGACGCTTCAATGCTCGGGCAGCGATCGAGTACGTGACGCGATGCTGGACGATATACCAGCGATGGCCGCCCTTGAAATGGAAGTCAGCGGGATTACTCGCGAGCAGGATTATCGCTACTTGATTGGCAATGAGCTCGGCATTTGGCACGTCTCTGTCTACGAAGGCACACGTGGGGCGATCGAGGGCTTTCTGGTGTCGTCCCAGCACCCGGCGAGTAGTAGAGTCGGACCGTGTGTCGCACTCTCCGAATCGCAGGCTATAGCGCTGATTGCCACCGGCCTAAATCGATACTGCGGGGGACATGCAGCGCTCCTTGTGCCTGTTGATTGCGAGCAGTTAGTGCATCAAATGTATGCGTGGGGTGCGTGTAATTACGAGTTGTGCTTTGGTCATGTGCGAGGCAAGTTCAAACCGGTCCAGGGCGTCAACATACCGGCATTCCTGCCGGAGACGGGATGACGTGGTTATGCGGATCAGCCTGACAGCCCTGATCTTCCTGATCTTAGCATTGGCGTCCGCCTGTTCTGCCGGTGGGGAATTCGCGGCAGAGCGAAGCCGGGCTGCGGAGCGAATCCGGGCTCACGTCAAGTTCCTCTCGTCGGACTTGCTCGAAGGACGGGGTGTGGGAAGCCGCGGCGGAGATCTGGCTGCTGAGTACATCGCCACGCAGTTCGCACTGGCTGGAACGCAACCAGCGGGTGATAAGGGCTCCTATTTTCAGCATGTGCCGTTGGTTGGCGTTCGGACCGACGACGGAGCCGAACTGGTTGCCATATCCAATGGCCGCGCGTTGCCGCTTCGTTGGCTAGACGATTATGCCGGCTCCAGTCTCACCCAGACCGCGCTTGATGAGTTCGAGGCCGACGGGGTGTTCATCGGCTACGGGATTACCGCGCCGGAATACGGCTGGGACGATTTCAAAAATACGGACGTTAGTGGGAAAGTGCTCATCGTGTTAGCGACAGAACCGGAATCGGACGATCCCAAATTCTTCCAGGGCCGGCCGCTCACTTCGTACGGGCGCTGGGCGTATAAGTTTGAAGAAGGACCTGAGAAGAGGGCCAAAGGTGTCCTGTTCATCCACCAGGCTCCTAAGGTTGGGTTCCCTTGGAGGGTAGTTCGAAACTCCTGGGGGAGAGAATGGACCTACAAACCTTTGACTCTGGGTGAGCCGGCTTTGTCGCTTGCGGCCTGGATTACAGAAGATGTCGCCGAGAAACTCGCAGCGCTCTCCGGTCGGAGTTTGAAAGCTCGAGTGAAAGCCGCAAACTCGCGCGACTTCCGGCCCATCCCGCTTGGAATCCGGTTCCGCGCCCATCTGCCGACGAAGGTGCGCGAGATCGAGTCGAAGAATGTGGTCGCGACCGTGCCAGGCAGCGATCCCGCGCTGCGGTCGGAGGCTGTAATGTACGTGGCGCACTGGGATCACTTGGGCATCTGGACGCCCAAAGACGGTGATTCCATCTACAACGGCGCCGTGGATAATGCTACCGGCTGCGGCATCCTTATTGAAATCGCCCGAGCTTGGGCGGCACTGAAGACCAAGCCGCGGCGCTCCGCGTTGTTTCTCTCTACCACGGCGGAAGAAGGTTTCTTGCGTGGTTCGGAATACTACGGCACGCACCCAGTGGTCCCGCCAGGCAAGACCGCGCTAGCCCTTAATTACGATGCTTTCTTTCCGGTGGGGCGAACAAGAGATGTAGTAATAGCGGGCGCGGAGCGCACCACAGTGTGGCCCGTAGTCGAGCACGCGGCCAAGCAACTCGGACTCGAAA
>JAJYKC010000227.1:0-2437 GCA_021788955.1 Acidobacteriota bacterium | reverse complement strand
AGACCCGCGGCCCGAGCAAGGGAGCTACTTCCGCACCGATCATTTCCCCCTGGCCCGAATCGGCATCCCCGCTTTCTCGATCCGCCAGGGAACAGATTTCGTTGGCAAACCGCCCGGTTTCGCCGCCGAATACTTCCGTGAGTGGAATACGGAGCATTACCACCAACCATCCGACGAATATCATGAAGACTGGGATTTCCTTTGGCGCCCGCCAAGAATGACCCAGTAGCGCTCGGCTAAAGTGACCCATGCCAGGAACAAGATTGGGAACCGGTGAACTGCGAGCGTTATCATCCACGCCGCAGGCGTGCGGGGTGCTTTTCGTCATCCGCGCCGAAGGCGCGCACTGGGCGTGGTTGCCGAGTTCGGGGCTATCGGGCAGGCGCAGGGTTCGCGAGCTTGTGCCGCAGGTAGCGGAAGTAATCCTGGCTGACGCGCAGTTCGCGCACCTCCTCGATCACCGGAAGGAAATACGCCAGCGAGCGAATCGCGCCCAAGGGAGGCGCCCCGGCCGGGCGGACCAGGCGCCGCGTGGCCGCCAGCACGAAGGCGTTTTCAATCACCGCCAAGGACACGCCGCGCTGGTAGAGCTGAGTGGCCAGCGCCCGATCCGCGCGGCGCACCGTCCCCATCGTGCCCGGCGTTTGGCGGTACGCCGCCAGGACCTGACGGGTGAATTCTTCCTGTCCGCGGTCGTCGTCCACGGCTCGCTCCTCAGCCTTGCGGCTCACGCAGCGACGGGCCTTTTATATGCACCGTGTGGCAGTAGTGCCGCAGCCGGCTCAACAATGCCTCTACCATGGCCCGATTACCCAGGAAGTTGGGCCACTCGTCGTAACCTAGGTTCGTCGTGATGATGGTGGAGTGATGGCGATAACGCTCCTCCATCAGCTTGAAGAAGATGTTCGACTGCTCGGGTTTCAGGTTCAAATACCCAAACTCGTCGATGAGGATCACGTCCAGGCGGGCCAGGCGTTTGAGCAACTGGCGGGTGGAGCGGTCCGCCAGCGAGGCGTACATCTCGTCGAACAGATCCTGGGCGCGGACGAACTGGCAGCGGTAGCCGTTCTCCAGCGCCTTCAGCAGCAACCCGCAAGCTAATCCGGTCTTGCCTCTTCCGGTTTCGCCCACCAGCACGATATTCTCCGCCTTGGCGATGAACTCCAGCTCCGCAAACTCGCGAATCTGTTTCCGACTCACGCCTGTCTGGCGGGCGAAGGGGAACGTCTCCAGCGTCCAACGCTCCGGTAAGTTGGCGCGCCGGATACGCCACTCCAGAGCGCCCTCCTGCTTGGCCTGCCACTGCGCGCGCACCAGGCGAGTTACGAACTCCGAGTAACTGAGGTCGTCCTTCTCGGCGGCGCGCAACTGTTCGTCATAGATCTCCAGAATGCGCCGCAGCTTCAGATTCTTCAGCAATTGTTCGAGTTCTTCCGTCATCCGGCGAGCCCTCATCGAGCAGAAAGTATTCGCGCGCCACACGGCGCAGGATCATCCTCTCCACGCGGTCCAGGTCGTAGAGGCCGTAATGGGCGGCTTCCCGTACCGCTCCCAGCAGCGGTTCGCGCGGATACTCGCGCACGAAGCGCAGCAGTTGCCGCAGAGCAAGCTTGACGATCTTGCGGCTCCGCTGCTTCAACCCGGCGACATAATCGGCAAACTCGGGCACGGCCGCCACGATGGCCTTCTCTTCGGGATGGGGGTGACCGCGCCGCACTCCCTGGCCGCGCGGCGGCCGGTGTTCGGCCAGCGTCACTCGCTGGTGCTCGGCTTCGACCAGCCGGCGATGCGTGACCAGCCGCCGCGCATCCAGTTGGATCTCGATCTTATCCTTGCTCTCGCGCACTTCCACGCGGCGGCCGATCCAATCCACCGGCACCGAGTAGCGATTGGAGTGGAGCGCGACATAGCCTTCCACATCCACCAGCCGCTCCTGCAGACGGTAGACCTCGGGAATCCAGGCCGGCAGCGGCTTCAGATGCAGCCGCTCCACGGCGAACAACTCGCGCGGAACCGCGCGGATATGTTTCTTGTAAGTGGAGTTGACTTTGTCACACCACTCGCGTGCCTGCCGGTTCAGATCCTCCCAACTGGAGAACGTGCGCCCGGCCAGAAAGTTGCCTTCGATAAAGCGGAACGGCCGTTCCACCCGGGCAGAACGATTCGCATCCCCGATCTCATGGGCCACGAACTCGAAGCCGAAGCGCTCCCCGAAGGCCGCCATTTCCGGCACGGGAACCATCTCACTGCCCGTGCCGCGCAGCACCACCACATGCGTGTTGTCGATCATCACCCGCTTCGCGGCGCCGGAGAAGTAGTGCAGCGCGTCGGTCACGGCGGTCGAGAGGCACATCCCGTAGGCCGTCAGCTCGCGCTCCGTGATGAGCCGCCCGCGCCGGTTGGCGTCGAACGCCATCACCGCCATCATGTTGCGGAT
>JAJYKC010000226.1 GCA_021788955.1 Acidobacteriota bacterium | reverse complement strand
CGTACAGCGGAGGAACCATCAGCACGCGATACGAGCTGAAATCGCTGTCCGGCGTCACGAAGTCTACGCCCTCGTTCAGCTCGTAAAGCGTCTTGTGCATCTGGTCCACGATCGTCATGTAATTTACCGTGTCGGAGAACGGCATGTAGTCGATGCCATGCGCCGAATCCGCGCTGAACAATATCGCGATCGCGTTCTGCTTTTTCAAGTTGACGAGTTTGGGGCCGATCTTCTCTAACTCATGCGCCGTGCGGGAGAACTCCTCGTACACCCGGTTCGGCTCGAGGTCGTGACTCAGCAGCCCTTTCCAGTACGTTTCCTGCCCGTAGTGGAGCGAGTGCCAGTGCCAGTACTCGACCATGTTGGCCCCATCGGCGAGAAAGCTGTAGACGTTCAGCCGCAACTGGCCGTCATACGGAGGCTGCTGCCGCTTGGAGTCCCACCCGATAGTCTGCCCATTGGTCTCCGTGATGAGAAAGTTGTCGTGCTTGAGTGACCGCGCCAAGTCTGCCGTCATCGTCGCGGACTGCCCGTCGAGCATATCCTGCTGCGGGTAGTAGGAGTTTACCGCGACGATATCCATACTCTTGGCGATCGCCCACTGGTCGATGTTCGTATGCACGCCGCCGCTGAAATCCTGGGTGATGAACTGCCCGGGCTTCCGGTATTCGTTCACGATCCGTGCCTGCCAATCCAGAAAGTCCGTGACCAGCGTCGCCTGGTAGCGGTCCCAATCCAGTTTCCACCCGGGGTTCCGGATCCCGTCGCGCGAAGGCACTTCTTCCCAGCCGCCAAGTAACTGGCCCCAGTAAACAAGGCCCCACACCTTGTTCATCTCCTGGACCGAGCCGTACTTCTGCTTCAGATACTCGACGAAGCCTTTCTGCACGTCCCGCCCAGCCGTGCCATAGGAACTCGTTTCGTTGTCCACCTGATAGCCGATCACCGACGGATGGCCCGCGTAGTGCGAGATAACGTGCCGGATCATCCGCTCGCAATAAAACCGGTACGTCGGATTCGAGATGTCCATGTTCTGGCGCAGGCCGTACTGCGCCTTCGTGCCATCCAGATGGGTCACCAGAACTTCCGGGTGCTCATAGTACAGCCACGGAGGAATCGAGTAAGTAGGCGTGCCGAAAATGACCTTGATGCCGGCGGCCTGCAGTTTGTCGAGGATGCGGTCCATCCAGGCGTACTCAAACTGCCCGTCTCGAGGTTCGAAACTGCTCCAGGTGGACTCGCCGAGCCGCACCACGCTCAGCCCGGCGCGTTTCATCAGCGCAATGTCCTGATCCAGACGGTCGTACGGCATGTACTCTTCGTAGAACGCCGCGCCGTAGAGAATGTTGTCCATCCTAGGACGATGGGTTTCTAGTGGCGCCGCGCTCACCGAAGCCGCCGCGCACAGCACAGCCAGACAAGTCTTGGTCCGCATAGCAACCACATCCTACCTGAGTTCGCCTATCCCCGCTCGGCCTGCGACAGTTCAAACGCCTTCCGCAAACCCGCGAGAGCAAGTTCGGGCACAAACGCGTCGAAGAGCTTTTCCTGTTCGTAGAGGCGGCCGAACCCGCCGGTTCCGACGATAAGCGGCGGTTCCGCGGCGAAGTGTTCCTTGGTGACCCAGGCGGCCAGCGACCGCACGGTGGCCAGCGTCCCGTAATACAGGCCGGACTGGATGCTTTCAACCGTTGACCGGCCAAGGACGCTCTCCGGCCGGACGATTTCGACCGTAGGCAGCCGCGCCGTCTGAGATTCGAGCGCGCTCATCGAGATATTGAGTCCCGGTGTGATCACGCCGCCGAGATACTCGCGGTCCTTGGTCACCGCGCAGATCGTCGTCGCGGTTCCGAAGTCGACGATGAGCAGGTTTCTGCCCGGGAACTTGCCCAAAGCGCCGATCGCATTGGCAATCTTGTCGGCGCCCACTTCGAGCGGATTCCGGTAGCGGATTTTCAGGCCGGTCTTGACGCCGGGCTGAAGGAGAAACGGCTCGATCCGGAAATACTTCCGCATCGAATTGCGCAGCGAATGAACTGCGTCGGGCACCACCGAGCAGATGGCGGCGCCATCGATCCGTTCAGGCTCGATGCCGTTCTCGCGCAGCGTCGTGCGGAAAAACGTGCCGAACTCGTCGGAGGAGGCGCGGATCACCGAGGTTTTCCGGAACGTGAGGCGGAGTTGCTCGCCCTCGTGCACGCCCCCGAAGATCTGGCTGTTGCCGACATCAAGAGTGAGTAACATGGGCGCCTCCTTCAATAGCCACGTTGTCGATGAGCCGTATGCCTTCCAGGTACACCGCGGCGAGGCGGCGTCCCCAGTGCTCTTCGACGTATTCGACCCGGAAACCTTGGGATGCAAGCGCCGCCCGCGCATCGTCGGCACTCGCCTCGGCCGTCAGAGCGCGGTAAAGAGCCGCGGCCTTCGTTCTTCCTTCCGGAGATAGCAGACGGTTCCGGGAACTCTCGGCCAGCCCCGACTCCTCCCTGACGGTGGAGCAGGGCACGATTTCCGTCCCCGTAAAGAACTCGCGCGCCATCTCGGTAACTACCTGTAACTGCTGATAGTCCTTCTCGCCGAAGTAGGCGCGGTCCGCTGTCGCTAAGTTGAGTAACTTCATGACAACCGTGAGCACGCCCTGCAGGTGGCCGGGCCGGAAAACGCCTTCCATCACAAGCAGGTCCGCCGGCGGCTCAATGCGGAAACGGTAACCATTCGGATAGAAATCGGGAATGCCCGGCGTGATCACGTCATCGACGCCCAGGCTCTCGAGCAGCGCGAGGTCCTGCTCCATCGTCCGCGGATAGCGGTCGAGATCCCGAGGATCGTTGAACTGCGTCGGGTTGACGAAGAGGCTGACCACCGCGACGTCGTTTTCCCGCCGGCAGCGCTCCACCAGCGCGGCATGGCCGCGGTGCAGCGCCCCCATGGTGGGAACGAATCCGATGGTCTGACCTGCGATCATTTTCCGCCGGACAACCCACTCCGCGGTCGAGTACCACACGCGCATCACTCGAAGCTCTCCTCGACCGACGGAAACGCTCCCGCGCTCACCGCTTGCCCGTAGCTCTCCACCGCCTGCTTCACCATGCACTCCCCGTTCAAGAATTTCCGAACGAACTTCGGCTGGAAATCCGCGTTGAGCCCGAGCATATCCTGCAGCACCAGAATCTGTCCGTCGCAGTCCGCTCCCGCGCCGATGCCGATCGTCGGGATGCGTAGCGCCACGGTAACCTCGCGCGCCAGCGCCGCCGGAATGCATTCGAGCACCACCGAGAACGCGCCCAACTGCTCCAGCATCTTCGCCTGCCCGAGGATGTCCTGCGCCGTTTCCTCCGTCCGCCCCTGGACGCGATATCCGCCATAAGCGTGCACCGATTGCGGCTGCAAGCCGAGGTGGCCCATCACCGGGATGCCGCTCTGCGTCAGCCGCTCGATCGCGTCCTCATGGCCCTCGCCGCCCTCGAGCTTGACCGCCTGCGCGCCCGCCGCCATCAGCGTCTGTGCGGTATCGAGCGCGGCCGTCACGCCCTTCCGAAACGAAAGAAACGGCATGTCGGCGATGACAAACTTGTCCCCAGCCCCGCGCGCCACGGCTTCCGTGTGCCACCGCATCATCTCAATGCCCGCGTGTACGGTCGAGGCGCGCCCGTGCATCACCATCGCCGCGCTGTCGCCGACCAGAATCGCGTCAATCGGCGTGCCGGCCAGCAGCCGCGCAAATGTGTAGTCGTAACAAGTCAGCAGAGAAAGCTTCCGCCGCTCGCTCTTGGCCCGCGCGAATTCCCGCACGCCCATCGTCCACCTTCTTTCTGGCGTTTCGAACGGGGCGCAATCCGAATGTATGTAGGGGGAAGGTTGCTCCGCATCGCCATGGTACCTGTCAATCCGATCAAGTCCCGGACTTACATGCCGCCCGGAAGGGCGCACGAAATTTGAGTCGCTGCAGATGTCAGCGCTGAAAAAAGTGTACCACCGGCCGGGTGCGGCGCGCTGCCTGGAGTTGCGAGAGCGCGGCGCGTTCCTGGTTGACTACGCGAGTGAGGCGCAGTTCGTAGAGGCTAAGTTGGGAAAGGTCGGCGACCGTCGAGTTGGGGGCCGTGAGGATTCTCGCTTCGAGGACAGGAATGCGGCCGAGGCGCCAGCCGCCCGCGACGACGATTTCGGCAAGCGCGGTTTCTTGAGGACCCGAAGGGTCGAGCGCGCGCAACATCCGCTCGCGGAAATCGAGGAACTCGTCGGGGTCCTCGCCATCAATGAGGGCGGTGACGCTGCTGCCGATAGTGCGGATGCGCGGGGGAGGAATGGTCTCGTCGATCGTGGACATTTGCTAATGGTTCCTTTCTCGGGAAATCGGCAGGCGCAGGGCCAGCCTCGATTTGAGATTTATCAGCGCGAGGTGCCGCGACACCACCGCGACAGCGGGAACTCGTTGATTCAGACCGGGATTCAGGACGCGAAATTTCGTGACCGGTCTCGAGAAGCGGGCGCGCCATTGCCTCCAGTACGGTCCCCGAACCGCCGGGCGCAGCTTCTCAGTTCACCGTGCAGAGGTAGAACTCGAGCGGGTCGCCATCGATAAGGTCGCCGCCGACTCGAAGACTGGCGGTCTGGTCCGTGGCGAGGCCACTCGAGCACCACCTTCCTGATCTGCTTAACAAGTCGTTGACGTCCTCCAGCTTCCGGCCCTCCCGCAGCGACCGGTCGATCAGATCATCTCTGACCAGCTTGCTCCGCTTGCCCTGTTCCATCCTATTCTCCTCACTCTGCCGGAGAACAATGACACGGTTGCTTGGGCGCCCTCCGTGGCACCTCGACGCGAAAAGTCAATACTCAATGACGGTATTCGCACGATGGGAGTACTCGTACTCTACGCCAGGGCTTCCAGCCGGCCCGCCTCGTCACTTCGAAAGGGCTGATCTAAAGTCGATGAACTTGAAGCTCTCGGCGACGCCGGCGTTGAAGACCGACGAATCGCTTAAGTCGATGCCTGCCTGACGGAATCGAAGCTCTGCCTCTCGCAAATGCTTGTTCGCCTCAATTTTTTTAGAAATTTCACGTCGTTGCCGGGGAGCAGTTCCATGCGGTAACAACAATCGAGAACATACAAGTCGCGGACGCTCTCATTATCTTCATTCAAAATGTCCTCGATTGTTAGGCAGCCATGGTACGTTGCTGTGTGTTGGCGTAGCCACGAATCCCCAGCCGCGATCCGGTAAGCATCAATTTGCGACTTGAACGTGTCGCGGATGCGCTGGATGGTTTGGGCAACGCCGTAGGACCTAAAAACCTTGTAGGCGATTCCTTCCACATTGAACACGTCGGCAGTCGCACCACTATACGCGCCGGGTTCGATACTCAGCCGGTGATGGATCTTCATTCTGATGGTCATCGCAAGTCAATCCGTCCGCTCGCTGTTGTTGGACGTTGAGCGGCGCTGGACGGTAGTCGGAATTTCGTCGCAAATGTGCAAATACTTTCGCCCCATCGACCTCGCGCCTGGGCCGTAGACGAAGGTCGCAAGATCGTGAGGCGACGCCTTGGGCGGTTCTGGGTC
>JAJYKC010000225.1 GCA_021788955.1 Acidobacteriota bacterium | reverse complement strand
CCGGTGGGCGGAAACACGGCTCAGATCAACGACGGGCTGGACCAGATCGCGGGCGCGAGGCTGAGCTGGCAGGCGGCGCCGAACAACTTACTCGATGGCGGGTATGAGTTTGAGCAGGAAGATTACTCAAGCAGGGCCTTGCAGCCGGGTAACATCGGCAACAGCAGCGTAGACGCGAGCGAACGGAGCCACTCGTTCTGGCTGCAGGACCAGGCGCGGTTTTTCAACGGGCGGCTTTTAGTTGCCGCCAGCGGGCGGACGCAGATGTTCAACCTGGGTGTGCCGGCATTCGCCCCTTCGGCCTCGGCGCCGTATGCCGGAACGCCGCTCGTGTCGCCGCCGAACGCCTATACAGGGGATGCCTCGGCTGCGTGGTTCTTCCGTTCTACGGGAACCAAGATCCGCGGCCATGCCGGGAGAGGTTACCGGGCGCCATCTCTGTACGAGCGGTTCGGGACTTACTTCGATCCGATCTTCGGTTATTCGGTCTACGGCGACCCGAGACTTACCCCGGAGCATTCCACCGCGTTTGACGCAGGGATCGACCAGAGTCTTTGGAATAACCGGGTGAGGGCATCGGCAACTTATTTCTACACGCGGATCGAGAACGAGATTTTGTTCGACGATTACACGGGGCTGATTAATCCGGCGACGGATCCTTACGGAAGATCGGCGGGATACTACAACAGCCTCGGCGGGCTTGCGCGAGGCGTGGAGGCGAGCGCGAGCGTGGCGGCGACCTCGTCGCTCGATCTGAACGCGGCTTACACCTACACCAACTCGCAGCAGCGGGCGCCGGTGATTCTCGATATTTTCCGGAGCTTTGAAGTGCCGGATAACCAGTTCTCGTTCGTGGCGACGCAGCGGATCGGCTCGCGATTTTTCGTGAACTTCAACCTCGCCGCGTCATCCAGTTACCTGGCGCCGGTGTATTCGCTGGCGACGTTCTCGGGCCTGCCGTTCCGCTTTCCGGGCATGCACGACGCAGGATTTGGCGCGAGCTACCGCTGGCCGGTAGGCGGTGACCGCGACATTCGCTTCTTCGGCCGGATCACGAACCTTTTCGACCAGAACTACTTCGAGGCAGGGTTCCCGACGGCGGGCATCGGCGCCTACGGCGGGATGCAGTTTGAGTTTTAAGCAGACATTCCCGGGCTGTAGTTAAATGAATCATCATGGAACGTCAAAGTGGACGAAGAGAGTTTTTACGCGCGGGGGCAGCCCTGCTTGCCGCGCCGGCGATTGGTAGCCAGGTCCTGGGAGCGAACGACCGGCCGAGGCTCGGCTTCATCGGCATGGGCAAGATGGGGCGCGACAACCTGAAGGCCGCGCTCAAGCACGACACCGAAGTTGTGGCCGTGTGCGATGTGTACGAACGGAACCTGAACTGGGCGCACGACATGGCGAAGGGCCAAGTGAAGACAGTGAAGGATTTCCGCGAGATCCTCGCCGACCGCTCGATTGACGCGGTGTGCATAGCAACGCCGGACCACTGGCATGCCTACATGGCGGTGGAGGCGTGCAAGGCGGGCAAGGACGTATACGTCGAGAAGCCGATCTCGGTGAGCATCTCCGAGGCCGGGAAGATGGTGGAGGCGGCCCGAAAGTACAACCGGGTAGTGCAGGCGGGGACGTGGCAGCGGTCGAACGCGCACTTCCAGCAGGCGGTGGACATCGTCAAGAGCGGGGAGTTGGGCAAGATCGCGATGGTGCACACCTGGAACATCGGGAACGAGAAGCAGGTCGGCATGGGGAATCCGCCGGACAGCGATCCGCCCCCGGCGCTCGATTGGAACATGTGGCTTGGGCCGGCGCCGGAGCGGCCGTACAACGTGAACCGGTTCGGCGTGGACCCGAAAGACCACTATTTCTCCACGTTCCGCTGGTTTTGGGATTACGCCGGCGGGATGATGACGGACTGGGGCGTGCACTGGCTGGACATCGTGCAGATGGCGATGGGGGAGGAGACGGCGGCCGCGGCAACCGGCGTGGGCGGGAAGTTCTGGCTCACCGACAACCGCGAAACGCCGGATACGCTGCACGTGAGCTACGAGTATCCGGGTGGGTATGTGGCGACGTATGAGAACCGGAACAGCAACGCGCAGTCGATGTTCAACAAGGGCGGCGGCATCCTGTTCTTCGGCGAGAAAGCGACCATGTTCGTGGATCGCGGCGAGTTCTACATCGTGCCGGAGAAGAATTCGGACGTGAAGGCGCGGAAGGTGGAGCGGAGCGACAACGGGCATTTCAACCACTGGACGAATTTCCTGGAGTGCATGAAGACGCGGCAGAAGCCGGCGAGCGACATCGACCTGTGCCGGCGGTCGACGGCGACGTGTCTGCTGGGCAATATCGCCTACCGCACGAAGACGCGGGTGACATTCAACGGGACTGACGCGACGCCGGGCGCAGCGCAGGAAATGCTGGTGCGCGAGTACCGCGCGCCGTGGAAACTGGAAGTTTAGTCCCGGCCGGTTACGGCTGAGCGGGTGTATCGGACTTGGCGGGCGGCGTGGGCAGCATGAGCGTCACGTCGCCTTTATGCTGCAGGTTCCAATCCTTGCGGATCTCGGTTTCCTGAGCCGATTTGCTGCTACGCAGTTTGCGGACCTCGTCCTTCTTGGCGGCGATTTTGCGCGCTAATTCGGCATTCTGCTCCTGCAACTGGCGAATCTCGTGGCGGGATTGGAGCAGCGCGGGGATCCCTTGCGGTCCTCGCTGCGCAACGACGATGTACACGCCGGCCACGAGGAAGATCACCACGTAGGCAAGGCGGCGGAGGAGGTCGCTCATGTTGCTCACATTCAGGCCCTATCTAAGTTTATAAACCGGCGCGCAAAAAATATCCAGCCCGAAGTGGGGCTAGGGTTTCGCCGGGGAAGGTTTAACGGAAAACAGGGAAAGTCCGAGCCGCGGAGCGTTATAGAATGGACGGCAGTGAGCCGAGGGAACCAAAGCTCCCGGCCGCTTCCCGATCCGCAGTGGTATCGGGATGCGGTGTTTTACGAGGTTCCGGTCAAGGCGTTCTATGACGGGATTGGCAATGGTGTCGGCGATTTTCCGGGGCTGACGGAGAAGCTTCCTTATCTCGAAGATCTCGGAATTACGGCAATCTGGCTGCTTCCGTTCTTTCCTTCGCCATGGCGGGACGACGGATACGACATCTCCGACTACAACGCCGTGCACCCCGTTTACGGCTCGCTGCGTGACTTCCAGACATTCCTCAAAGAAGCCCACGCGCACGGTCTGCGGGTGGTGACGGAGATGGTGCTGAACCACACCTCCGACCAACACGTATGGTTTCAGCGCTCGCGGCGGGCGCCGCCCGGTTCGCGGTGGCGGAACTTCTACGTCTGGAGCGACAACACGGACCGCTACCGCGACGCGCGCATCATCTTCAAGGATTTCGAGCACTCCAACTGGACCTGGGACCCGGTGGCGAATGCCTACTTCTGGCACCGGTTCTATTCGCACCAGCCGGACTTGAACTTCGACAATCCGGAGGTACGCAAGGCCGTGCTCGACGCGGTGGACTTCTGGCTGGACATGGGCGTGGACGGGCTTCGGCTGGACGCTGTGCCGTACCTGTTCGAGCGCGAGGGGACCAACTGCGAGAACCTGCCGGAGACGCACCAGTTTCTGCGCGAGCTGCGGGCGCACGTTGACGCGAAATATGAAGACCGCATGCTGCTGGCCGAGGCGAACCAGTGGCCGGAGGACGCGATCTCATACTTTGGCAACGGCGATGAATGCCACATGGCGTTCCATTTCCCCCTAATGCCGCGGCTGTTCATGTCGCTGCGGATGGAGGACCGGTATCCGATCACTGACATTCTGCGCCTTACGCCGCCGATTCCGGAATCGTGCCAGTGGGCGCTGTTTCTGCGCAACCACGACGAACTGACACTCGAGATGGTGACGGACGAAGAGCGCGATTACATGTATCGCGTCTACGCACATGACCCCGGTGCGCGGATCAATCTGGGCATCCGGCGGCGGCTGGCGCCGTTGCTCGAAAACGACCGGCGGCGGACAGAGTTGATGTTCGCGCTGATCTTGTCGCTGCCGGGCACCCCGGTGATTTACTACGGTGACGAGATCGGGATGGGAGACAATTTCTATCTCGGCGACCGCAACGGCGTCCGCACGCCGATGCAGTGGAGCGGAGACAGGAACGCTGGCTTCTCGCGCGCCAATCCTCAGAAGCTGTATCTGCCGGTGGTGATCGACCCCGAGTATCACTACAGCTCGGTCAACGTGGAGAACCAGGAGAACAACCAGCACTCCCTACTGCGTTGGATGAGGCGGCTGATTATGCTGCGGCGCCAGCACAAGGCGTTCGGGCGGGGCACGATCCGGTTCCTGAATCCCGAGAACCGGCGCGTGCTGGCGTTCGTGCGGGAAACCGAAAGCGAGAGGGTGCTGGTTGTGGCGAACCTGTCGCGGTTCACGCAGGCGGTGGAGTTGCCCCTCGCCCCTTTCCGCGGAATGGTGCCGGAAGAGATGTTCGGGCGGAACTGGTTTCCGGTGGTGGGTGAGGCGCCGTACTTCCTGTCGCTGGGGCCGCACGCTTTCTCCTGGTTTCTGCTGCGCGAGCCGGAGCCCGGACAGGAAGCGCTGAAAGACGAGATGCGGCACTTCAGCGCGCCGCGAGTTTCCCTGCGAAGTCTGGATGATGTCTTCGCTCCGGAGAACCTGCCGAAATTCGAGGCGCGTCTGGGCGATTACCTGAAGACGCGGCGGTGGTTTCAGGGTAAATCGCGGACAATTTCCCGCACCAGTGTTCTGGATGTAGTCGAGTTTGCCGCGTCGTCGTATCTGCTGATCGTGGGCGTGACCTACCCGGATGACAATCCGGAAACTTACTGCGTTCCCGTGTCGCTGGGAAGAGGGGAAGAAGGCGAGCGGGTGAGACAGGAGCATCCCGAAGTGATCCTGGCGCAAGTGGAAGACGCCGGCGGGCAACACGGGGTGCTGTACAGCGCGACGCGCAACGCGGCGTTCTGCACGGAGCTGCTGGGGCTGATGTCGCGTCGGCGGCGCGTTGCGGCTCAGAAGGGAGAACTGGCCGGAGGACATAGCCGGGAATTCCGCGCGCTGCTGGGGCCGGGACGGCCGGCGCTCGATCCAACGCTGGTGGCGGCCGACCAGAGCAACAGCTCGCTGCTCTATGGGAACCGCTTCATCCTGAAGCTGATTCGAAGAATCGAGAGCGGGACGCATCCGGAACGGGAGATCGGCGAAGCGATTGCGAAGATGCGCGAGAAACCGGGCGTGGCGCCGCTCGCGGGCTGGATTGAATACCGGCCGGAGAACGGCGCACCGGCGGTCGCCGGGATTCTCCACGGCTACATCGAGCACGAAACGGACGCGTGGCGGTATACGCTCGAAAACCTCAGCTTGTTTTTCGAACACGCGCTGTCGCACGCGGCGGCGCTCGAGGCGGCGCAAGCGTCGCCGGTCGATCCATTGTCCGGCGGGGAAGCGCCGGAGATCGCGCACGAGCTGACGGGCTCGTACTTGACCGCAATCCGGCGGCTGGGCGCGCGGACGGCGGAGTTTCAT
>JAJYKC010000224.1:2957-5572 GCA_021788955.1 Acidobacteriota bacterium | reverse complement strand
TCACCGCCCGGCCGGGCCATGCCGCTGGTTTTGCCCAGGTCATTCCAGTTCTCCCCGTCGTCGGAGCCAAGCACGGTGACGGTCCACTCCTGGTTGTCGGGCTCGCGCGCCATGATTGTGCCGTCAATGTCGAGACGATCGATCTCCGGCACGGCGTCTCCGTCGATCTCAAACTGGATCCAGACGCTGCGGCCTCGCTGGTCGACGGTAGTTACCCAGTTATGGTCGAGAAGTAACTCGCGCTGGTGTTTCGGCAGGACGCCCCTGGTGCTGGTGGAGACCGTAATCCACCGCGGCAGACGCGTGTTAACGATTCCATCGGTTACAAGTTGGGCGGCGAGGTTGTAATCGTAGCTGCTTGACTGATAGGCGGGACGGTGAAGAGCGAGGTTGCGGTAGGAGGACGAGTCGATTTCGAGATGCGGCGACCAGTCCTGGGCCGGGTCCCCCGGATAAACGCCGATGCCTCGTGTGTATTGCTGGGCTGTCAACGAGAGCGGAAGAAGAATAATCGGAAGAATGCGAGCAAGCGTCATGGCTGCTAGTTGGCGAAGCAGACCTCCGGCCAACGAGCGTAACACGCGCGGGCGTTGCAGGCTTGTTTGAGAGGGGGACGATGGGAAAAGCCGCGCGGCGAAGCCTGAGAGAGGACCGACCCTGCACTCGCGCTGACGCGATACGTGGGGCTAAACTGGGAATCAGGATGCCACAACAGACCGAGGGAACGGAAGCAGGCGGCGTACAACTTCGCCCCGGAGTTGTTTTGAAGCCGCCAGTCACTCTCGAAGATCTCAAGGCGGACACCGAGAATGATCCGAACGGCGCGGAGGAATTTGTGGCGCTGATTCGGGCGCTTCGCAATGAGCGGTCCCGGCCCGTAGCGATCTGATGGACTCCGCAACGCCCGCGGTGGTGGACACCGATGTTATTTCGTTCCTGTTCAAGTCGCACCCAGTTGCAACCGCCTATCAAGCGATACTCGCCGGCAGGCCGTTGGCCGTTTCGCTAATCACCATTGCGGAAATTGAGTACGGTATGGAGCTGAAGAACTGGGGCTCTAACCGGCGCGAGCTCATGCGCCGATTCCTCGACCGTTTTACGCCATTGCTCCCGGACGCAGAAACCGCGCGACTGTGGGCGCGGGTCAAAAGCGGCTGCGAGAAAAAGGGCCGGCCGATCACATTTGCCGACGCCTGGATCGCGGCCGCGGCGTTGCAGTTGAATGTTCCTCTGGCCACTCATAATGCGAATGACTACACCGCCGTGGAGAATCTGATCCTGCTGGCGGCCGCGCAAGCGGAGTGAATTCGAACTACCGACCTTCCGGTTCGTAGCCGGTGGGTGATTAGGAGTCAACACGTTGCACGAATGCTGACCGACGGGCAGCAGAGAGCGTTTTGAAGTGCTTCGGCGATTCAGTGCATCAGGCTGATCATCGGTGACATGAACGGAGTAGGGGTACCGTTGGACATACCTGGGACCCCGGGATGGAACCGCGCATTGCGCTGCGTGAGGAGCTCCAAGCTCCTCCAGACTCGGACTTGCCGCAAGGCCCCCACAACGGCGATAATAACCGAGAGATACGTGAACGCCGGTAGGTTCAGTATCCAACGCTCGACATAGCAGCGGAGGCGACCATGTCCCCTATTGCACACTGCACGATGCCGCCGAGCCTGCCCGACGCCGCATAAGTAAGCTGGCTGGCCGGGCTGGCGCTCATCGTTTCAACCACCGAGTTGACGCCGCGACGCACTTTCATTCGTGCGGACGAGGCCTACGTGTGTGTAATAGGGAGTTTGTCTTGAAGGAACCTAGACGTCCAAGCAGAGAATCAGAATTTGTGGATGCAGAGTTCGCTGAAGCTCTGTACGAAGCGGATTCGGGCAGCCGGTCTTCCGACCGGCAGGCACAACGAAAAGCACAGCAACTTTGCCGGCAGGTCGAGCGGGCATTAAACCTCGCGTTTGCGGAGCGCAACGCCGAGGATGAGCTGGGTGGTCTGTTCGTCGATGAAGTTTCTCCGGCGCCGGACTGCGGGCGCCTGCTGGTGCATGTCGTCATTCCGGCTGAACGCCCGGCGGCCGACGTGATCAGCGCGTTGCGCCGCGAATCTCCGCGGCTCCGTTCCGAGGTGGCCGCGGCGATCACTCGTAAGCGGGCGCCTGAGTTGTCTTTCATCCCCGCGTCTCCGGAGGGATGCAAGTATGAGTGAACGGCGCATCGCGCCCATGCGGAGTTGGCTTGCGGGGCCGATGGATGCCGATGTGTCAGAGGCGATTGAACGCCTACGGCGCGCCCCCGATGTTCAACACGTGGCCGTAATGCCGGATGTACACCTGTCGGCTGACGTGTGCATCGGTATTGCCGTCGCTACGTCATCTCTCATTTATCCTCAGGCGGCCGGGGGTGACATTGGATGCGGCATGCTAGCAGTGGCCACTGATGCGGATCACACAGCTCTGGACAATCCGGGGGCGGCCGGTCAAGTGTTGAGCGAACTGAGCCGGGCTGTGCCGGCTCGCCGACGCAACCGTCGTGACACTGTCTCCCAACCTAGCGACCTGTCGGGCGTAACGCTCAGTCACAGCAACATCGAGTCCTTCCGGCGGAATGAC
>JAJYKC010000224.1:0-2947 GCA_021788955.1 Acidobacteriota bacterium | reverse complement strand
AACGCTCGGCAGCGGAAATCACTTCATCGAGATACAGGCGGATGACGATGGCCGGCTCTGGCTCATGATCCACAGCGGATCAAGGGCACTCGGCCAAGCCATTCGCGACCACCATTTCGGCCGTGCAGAGTCTGTGAGCAATCGCCTTCGTGCACTCGACGCCAAATCCGATGCGGGTGCGGAGTATCTGCACGATGCCTCGTATGCCCGCCGTTATGCTGAGGCGTCCCGGAGGGCAATCGCAGAGGAACTCGGCCGCGTGCTGACGAGAACTTTAGGTGCGCATATCTGCTGGGATACGGTTATCACGACCGATCACAACCACGTCTCGCTCGAATCGCACGGCGGGCGCGATCTCTGGGTACACCGAAAGGGGGCCATGCCGGCTCGACTCGGCGAACGTGGTGTCCTGCCAGGATCCATGGGCAGTCCCAGCTTCCATGTGGAAGGGCGTGGCGAAGAAGCAGCGCTTTGCTCGAGTGCCCACGGCGCGGGCCGGGCGTTGAGCCGGACGGCCGCTCGCGCCAAAGTTTCGGAAAGCGAATTCCGCCGGCAGATGGCCGGAATCTGGTACGACTTTCGTCTAACCGAGAGGCTTCGTGACGAGGCTCCTTCCGCGTACAAAGACATCCGCGCTGTGCTGAGAGCCCAGAGAGAACTTGTGAAAGTAACGCGCACCCTCCGACCGGTACTGAACTACAAGGGTGCATGAGGGTGCATGCCGGGATGGGGGAGATCACTTACTACGGGCCGTGGCCCCCAGCGCTACGGCAACCAGCGGGCTCGGTTACGGAATTCCTCGCCGGTCCAGTTCATCCAGACCAACAACAATCCCTCAATTACGCTCCCAATCGGCCGCCTCGATGGGATGAGCAGGAGACCCGGGGACACCTGCTGCTGCATAAATTCCGCGAAGTGCCCCGGCATTGTGCCTACGTCTCGCGAGACCGGCACACGACCGGCCTCCGCGGCGAGCCGAAGAACGTCCGGATCAGAAGCGCCATCCGGGATGAACCCAGCAGCAGCACGAAAATCGATTGACGGCTCACGGCGGCGCAAGCCTCTGCCTATGGCAGGATTCAAATCGGCGTCAGCCTGAAAGCGAAGGCTCAAGGCTGTTTAGCCGACAATGCGCGCCTCGCGCGCTCGAAGCGCCTAGTCATCTCGGGAGGCAATGGATTTCGCGCCTGAAACTCTTCCCATCTTCCGCCCTGTTCCTTCAGATACGTGTCGATCTCATTCGGATGCTCCAGGATGAACGTGATAGCTCCGTAGAGCTTCGCCAGCGAGCCTATTGAAGGATAGGCTTCGAAGATCTCTTCCGGGGAGCGCCCGTCGCGAAACTCGTAGACCACCACATCTAGGCCAATGCGCGTTCCGGCTACCTAATAAGCACTGTTTCGGACTTCAACGTATTGGTTCGTGGGCATCATTGCGAAATCCACTTTTTTCATTTTACTTTAGCCAGGGCTGCGCCATGCTCCACGCGGCGGTGACCGAATTTCCAGGGGCCGTTCCGCGGGTAAATGCACCATTAGGCAGCATTCGGCAAAAGTGATCCTGACCAATCGGGCAGCCATGGATCGGGCAAGCGAGGAAAGCGGGGGGTACGCTTTGGGGCGTACCAGTCCTGATGCAGACATAGCTCAAGTGACTGTCTCCGCTCCAAAGGTTTGAACTGATTTGGTTTTCGATGGTGCGCCCGGAGAGATTCGAACTCCCGACCTTCTGGTTCGTAGCCAGACGCTCTATCCAACTGAGCTACGGGCGCGATTCACCTCAGTATAGCAAGAGCAGTGAAGATCAGTGCACTTGTTCGAGGGTGAGGCCGTGCGTGGGGTTTGGCGGCGCGGGCGGTGCGGACGCGGCGGGCGAGGGAGCGCGGTAGGGTGCGATGCGCGTGGGATCAGCGTCGGGCGAGAACAGCCATGCCGTGCGATTCGGATAATAGCGGCGGAGGGTTTCGTCTTCCGCGGGGCCGAGGTCGAGGGCCCAGACGACGCGGGCAGAATCGATATCGGCGGCGTTCCAGATCCATTCGTTTTGGAAGGAATGGTTGGGGGCGTATTGGACGAAGATCAGTGGCTGGCCGGGGAGATGCGCGACGCTCGCGGCGACGGCGGCGCGCGGGTTGTCGCCGGGGTGGTTGATGCCGTCCCAGGTGTCGAAGGATTCGAGCGCGCGGAGGCCCGGGTTCGAATCGAACAGGTGGACGGGGTACCAGAAGGCGAAGGGAAGAAGGGCGAGAAGGAGAAGCGCGCGCGCGGCAAAGGCGCCTGCCGGACCGAGGCGATGGATGCGGGCGAGGGCGGCTATCGCGGCAAGGATGAGGATGCCGGCAAGTGCTCCGGCGTAGTGCGGGAAGAAGAACGGGTACAAGTTGCCGCCGAGGAAGAACAGAGCGAAAGTGAGGAGCACGGCGCGCCAGCGGTGTTCGTTGAGAAGGAACGGAAAGGCGAGGAGGGCCAGATAGAGGGGCGGCGAGAGGAAGAAGCGAAGGAAGCGGACGCGGTAGGCGAGGCGTTCGAGGAAGCGAGCCAGGCTATCCATGGGGCCGTGGGCGGCGGACTGCATGCGGTAGATGCCGGCTTGGGAGACGGTGAGAGCGCGGCCTGGGACGGGAACGGGTTCAAAGGAAAACGTTGTGGGGACGCCGTATTGGGCGCGGCTTTCCGCGTATGGCAGCTTGGTCCAGGAGCCGGTGACGCCGTGGTTTTGGAGAAGCGTGAGGGCGACGGCGGGCAGCGTGGCGACCGCGGCGAGTGCGAGAGGGCGGCGAAGAGCAGGATCGAACGCGCGAGGGCTCAGGAAGAAGACGACCGCCGCGAGGAGGAAGATGGTTTCGAACGGGCGAGTTAGTAAGTGAATGCCCAGGCCGAGGCCGAGTAAGATGGCGTCGCGGGCACGGGGGCGCGCAGTGAGACGGGGCAGAGCGCCGAAGACGAGG
>JAJYKC010000223.1 GCA_021788955.1 Acidobacteriota bacterium | reverse complement strand
CGGCGATGCGGCCGATGTAATCTGACATGGTGATTTACTCGGAGGAAATAGTTACCAAGTCGTCGTTCCGGATCGCTTCCACTATGAGCGTCCGTCCACAGCTGCACTCCACGACCCGCTGCGTGTCCGGGATCTCGACCCTGCGCCCGCACGGGCAAATGAGGATAAGGACGGAGATCGCGCTCACGCCACTTCAACAAGCTCCAGCGCCTGCACGTCGGAACGCGCCAGGTCTGTCGCCTGCGCCCAATTGCCCCGGAACGCCACCGTCACGCGCCCCTGCGTGCTGTTGCCGGCGGGATCGTAATTGCTCCCGATCTGCTGGCCGGTGGCCACGTCGAAGGGATTGTAAAAGGCGAACGGCGTCAACCCGCCGTTCTGCGAAACCCAGAAGTTGTAGAGCGCCGAAAGCGCCGACGCACTCAGCCGCTTGCTGAGGCGAAATGTCCGCCGCGAGGTCTGCGCGAGCTGCGAACGCTGAACCGTCCCATCGTGATACTGGTTCTGAAGCTGCACGTACTCCCGCAGTTCCGCGAAGGCGGTGCACAGCGAAAACGGCATCACACCATTAGGCGCGGCTGGCTGGAGGTTACCGGGCATCTCGAAATTCCCCTTGCGACCTCGGGCGCACCAAGCAATTGGTGGTATCGAGAGACACCACCATGACCGACAGAGACAGAATCTTCATCGAATGCCGGACAATCGTCCAATTGACTGCGGCGCTGGCAGCCGCGATTGAGCGCCTGGGCGCCGCGGTAGAGGTACTGATGCCGCCTCCCGCGGAGGACGCCGATCAGCCCGAGACCGGGCGAATCAACTGAGTCACGCCACCATCAGCCCCGGCACCTGCATATTCGCCGCCTGTTGTGTGCGGCCGTAACTGCCGCCCTGCGCCGCCATGGACTGATCCATCACGAACTCCGGCGTAATCGGCGTACCGTTGATGTTCAGCGCTATGGTGGTGTTCCCCATCCCGGCCGAGGGGATGGCTCCCGGCGTGGGATACGGAGCGGCGCTGATCCCGCCCAGCGTCGGAATGCCGGATTGGTAGGCGTGCCACTGATTGTTCTGGAAGGCAGGCTGCTGATAGAGATTGCCGCCAACCTCCGCGAGGCTGCCGCCGTACGGCGTAGCCGCCGATAACGGCATCTTCTGGCCGGTCGCCTCGGAATACAACATCACCAGTTGCCGCACGCTGGGAGACCGGACAGCGACGGAGATCTGACCGCCGAACTCCTGCTGTGCGATGGCAACGACCTGCTTCACCGTCCCGCTGCTCTTCGGGATATCGATGCCGTAAACCTGCTTGATCAGCTTACTGGCGTGGGCTTCGGGACTCTCGACGCCAGCGAGTTTCTCGCCCAGACCAATGCCGAAGCCAGCCACGCCGCCGATGAGGGCTCCCAGCGGACCGCCCATCGTGAATCCAACAGCTGCGCCGCCCGCAGCGCCTTCGCCCACGCCGGCCCAGGTGCCGCGGTCCGACCCCAGCAGGCCGCGCTCCGCGACCATCGTGCCGCCGGTGAACACGGCTGCGCCCGCCACACCGTGCATGCCGGTGATGCCACCCTCCTTGTTGCGCGTGAAGCCTCCCCAATCGGTGTTCTTCAAGTTGGAGAGCATCGCGTGGGGGCTGAACGTCGAACCGGGGATGCCTCCCTTGCCGCTGGCCTTATTCGCGAGGGCAACGGGATTCCAGCTACTGCCTTGACCGCCAGCCCAGGGCGCGGGTGAATAGCCGCCAGCAGGAGTGGAAGCCCACGGAGCGGGCGTATACCCGCCCACCGCTGCTGCGCCGCCGGTCGTGGCGGAACTGACCGGTATCGGCGCATAAATGATCGTACTGGCCGACGCCGACTCGGACCTGCCCCCGAACAGGGGCGGAACCGATAATGTGCCGACGCCGGGGACGCGAATCGGCAAGGCGGGCGCGCGGCCGTCCAGCATCGGTTGGATCATCGAATTGGCGAACCAGCCCAGCACGCCGGTATTCGAATGCAGTTCGAGCGCCAACGCATCGATGCTGCGCTTCAGCGTATCGGCGTGCGGGACAATGGCCTCGCCCGCATGAACAATGGCCGGCCCCGTGGTGGCGATCGTGCCGCCCTCCTCGTGCTTCGGGAGCCTGTATGTCTTCCGCCCTGTAACGCTTTTCAGATTCCAGTCGCCGATCACGTCCTCAAGATCGATCGTGCTCCAATCCTGGCCCGGATAGCGGGCGCGGAGTTCGCGTTCCAGAGACATCGAGCTCACGCCGAGACGCTTGCCCGCTTGCACCAGGCTCATGGTGTCGCCGCCCACCAGGACCCGGTTTTTGATCTGCCCCGCTTTCCTGGTCCAATCGATATTCTTCAGGTGAGGCGCAACAGCATCGATGCTCGCGCTGGCCTGGTGCACGGTTTCTGGAGCGTCCACGGGCGGCCCGATGTAGTTGCCGAACATATCCAATTCCGGATCGCGCGGATTCGCCAGGCGCGTGATTCCGCTCTTGATACCGCCCTTGCGGCCGGCAGCCACGTGCTGCTCATGCGTCATGCCCCACGTGTCGCGCCCGCCCTCTCCCCAATACCAATCCGTCTCCGGATCGAGCACGCCACGCGCCCCACTCTTCGGTTTCGCCATGTACTCCAGGTCGCGCGGCGCGCGCACAGAAGCGGAACCTGAGAGCGGTTCCAGCCCGAGCATTTCCCTTGCCCAGTCCGTGAGCCGCATCCAATCGCCCTCGCGCTCCGCAAGCCCCTTGCGGACCAGTGCGGCGCGAACCTGCGAGGACTCCTCCGTGAGCTTGAGACTTTCGAATGGCTCTTCCCAGTTGATTGGGCCGTGCTTCATCGCCGCCAAATACAACGCCTGCCCGACACCCTGTCCGCGCTGCTCCATCGGAATACCGAGGGTGCTGATTCGCTGCTTATGAGCGGGTTTCGCTGCATTGTAAACGTCGCGGATCAGGCCCTCGCCCCAAACCTCGTTGTTCGCACCCGGCATTGCGAAGCGTTGTTGCGGAGCCAGCAGGACTTTCCCGCCAGGATATTCAAGCACCTGCGAAGGACGCTCACTTACTTCCACCATCTTCGCGAGGCGAATCAGTTGGCTCACCTTCTGGCGATCAGTCAGCGCCGAGTATTGTGCGGCTCCCGGAGGCCCCATCGGCACCATGCCCAGCATCACCCCGTCATGTCGATCGGGCGTCGCCGCCCCAACCGCGCCGGTCAACAGTGCCATGAAACTCTCGCCGACGCTGATCCCGGCAGGACCGCCCAACGCGCTCAGGCCCGCCGGCAGCGCGATGTTGAACAGCCCCATCGTGGCCTTCTCCAACGCAGCGTCGGTCTCCGGCCCGTAGTGGCCCACCAGATTCACGCTAGGGGGCAGTCCGATATTGCGCAGACGATTGAGCGGGATTACCAATTCCGGACCTGCCTCGCCAACGATACTCGGCCCGGTCGCCACACCGCCTTCAGCAAAGCGGGGCAGGCCCCCGGTATTTCGGAGCATCTGGCTCAGGAATCCCGACGGCGACGCCACCCCGATATTCGGCATGGCGCCGCCCTGGGTGGTCAGCGCTGGCACGCTCCGGCCCATGTATTCCGACAGCACAGCGGTCAACAGCCAGATGGCTCTGGAGTTTTGGATCGTGGCCGTGGTGTTGTCCGTGGTGACCGCAAGCGGGTCCTGCTTCGGGCCACCAAACGCACCGCCCAAGATGCTCGCGATGCCGCCCTGCCCATAAATCAGCGGGTGCAACGCGCTCGCCACCATGCCACCCAGACCTTCCTCGATCGGCTTCAGCGTGGCGTCGCGGATCGTCGTGCCCAACTGCTTGGGAAATTCGCCCGGCTTGGTGAACAGCGTATGCAGCAGTCCCGCGGAGACCTTCTGGATTTCCTCCACCTGACGCTGCAATTCCTCCGTGCGTTTCTCCTCGGCCGCAGCTCGCTTTTCGTCCAGTTCGTCCTGGGCCTGGGCGAGTTCGGTATAAAGCTCCTTCTGCGCCTGCGCCGCCAACTCCATTCGCCGGACGGCGCTTTCCTCTTTCTCGATGCGCGCGACCTCTATCTCGGCAAGCTTGATGGCCAGATCGACACGAACCTGGTACGCCTCCTCCGGCGTCTCCGCGCGCCTCCCTTCCACGTTGGCGTGCCGCCGGAGCGCCTCCCGCTGCGCCTGGACGCCAAGATCGTCGATCCGCTCCTGCGCCTTGAAGACGTCCTGCCACTCTTTCAACTGCTCCTTCGAGGGCAGGAACAGCCCCAGCATCTGCTTTTGCTGATCGGCCCGGCGCTTCTCATCGTACTTTTCGAATTCCTCCCAGGCCTTCTTTGACACCACCGCCGCCTGGTCATCGGCGGATTTCCGGATGGCGGCGATCTCGGCTTCCGACGCCTTCACCTTCGCCGCCTGCTGCAATAGCAGGTCGCGCTGGTAGTAAATCTTGCCGATGGCATCGAGCTCCGATTCCTCACCCTTCTTTACGAAAGCCTCCGCTTCGCGGTGGAACTCCTTCAGTTGCTCCGACTGGTTCTTTTCGGCATCGAGCGCGGTTTTCCAACGGGCCTCAGTCGCTTGCGCCGTGCGGAGCTTGCCGGAGAGATCGAGGACTTCCGTTTTCGTCAGGGGCTTTTCCGGCTCGAATAGTTCCTTCTGGTATCGCTCCACATCTTTCTTCGCGTCGGAGTAGGCCTTCTCCATGCCTTCGTGCGTGCCGAAGAACCGGGCGCGGAGGCGATCCGCCTCCTCCTTGCCGGCGCGCAGATCCGTGCGGTGGGCCGCCTGCTCAGCCGCGTCGAGCATGTGCTGAAGGCGGTCGATTTCTTTCTGGATGTCGCCGGCTTTCTGTGCCCGGCCCAGCTCCTCTTCGGTGGGCGCCAGCATCTGGACCCAGCCGAAGTTGCCAACCAGGTTCTGCTGCCGCATGCGCAGGTCCTCGATGCGTTTCAGCGTGGCCTCGCGGTCGCGCAAGATCTCCGGCGCGCGGCGCTCCAGATCGGCCAACTCCGCGCGATGGGCACTACGCGACATCCTGGCGCCGTAGCCGCCGGCCGCCTGGATGTCGGCCGCATCCTTTCGCGCCTGCTCTTCCTCACGACGCGCGCGCTCATCATCACCAGCCGTACCGATGTTGTTGAGAAACCAATCGACGCCCTTGCCCACCCACGAGACGGTGATGACGATCCCTTCCTTGAACTTGCGCACCAGCGCGTCCCACTTGGTTTCGAGTTGCGCCACCTCGCGCTGGTATTCCTGGAAGCGGCGGACGTCGTCCTCGGTCGGCCCGAAACCCTGCTCGTGTGCGATGCGGAGGTTTTCGTTCAATTCCGTCATGAACGGAATGGCCTCGATGCCCGCGCGCTTGAACAGTTCCATGGCGGCGGCATCGCGCTGGAGGCCTTCCGGTAATTTGTTCAGGCCCTCCGAGATTTCGATCAGGATCTCGGAGGTGGGCTTCATCTCGCCGGCGGCATTCCGCAGATCGACGCCCATGCGCTGCAAGGTGGCCCGAGCCTTTTCACCCTGGCTGGAATTCTCATCGGCGGCCTGGGAGAGACCGCGCATCAGCCGCTCCACGACGGAGATGTCCTGGCCGACGGCTTTCGCCGCGAAGCT
>JAJYKC010000222.1 GCA_021788955.1 Acidobacteriota bacterium | reverse complement strand
GCCGGCCTGCTGCGTGCCGCCCTTGTTCATCGGCGCGCAGTTTGTGGCGCCTTTCGACTCCAGCCACGCGCACGTTTCGTAGATCCCGACGATCTTCGGCTGATGCGCCCTGGCGAGCGGCAGCACGTCGTGAATGTGGTCGAAATGTCCGTGGCTCACCAGAATCGTATCGACGCGCGAGATCTTGTAGTCCTTGGGGTATTTCGGGTTCCCTTCGATCCACGGATCGCAGACGAGCACTTCATTGGGAGAAAGCTCGATCTGCATCGAGCCGTGACCCAGCCACGTAATCGAGATCATGGTTGTTCCTTTCGACTCTCTTTCGATGCCGCGTTGGCGGCTTCGAGCGTAATTCCTTCGCCGTATTTCGCCAGCCCGGGAATCGTCACGGGAAGCTTGCCCGCGAAGCCGATCTCGCCGGCGAGCGCTTCGGCCACGGCGGTTTCGGTCACCGGCACGGTGCTGTAGGAGGCGACGTAGGCCTTCACTTGGGGAAACGCGCCGCCCAGGTAGGGACTGCCGAGGGAGACGAGGACGACGGGCGCCGGCGCCGAGACAAGCTGATTCAGAAAGGCCGGGAAACCTCCGGCGAGGGCTGTGTTACCGCGGTATTCGGCGATGGTGACGTAAGCGGCGACTACGTTGACCTGGCAGCCGTTCACCGCCGCCGCGGCCTGCTGCAGGTCCGTGTCGGACATGGTTGGATCCAAAAGCTGTGTCTTGATGCCGGGGAAGCGGGCCTTGAACTCGTCAATGAGATGTGGCCCCTCCTGGCCTCGGCGGCCCTCGGCGAGAACGGTGAGACACGCGTTCTGGTCCTTGCGCAGAGGCAGGAGATTGCCGTCGTTCTTCACGAGTGTCACCGCCTTTTCGGCCACCTTCAGGGCGCGGTCGTCGTCTTCGGGCGCGTTGAGTACGTCGGCGATGTGGTCGAGGTTCACGGTGCGCGACCGCGCCAGGCCAACGCGCGCTTTCGCCTCGAGGATCCGCAGGACGCTTGCATCGAGGCGCTTGCGCGAGATGCGCCCGCTCTTCACCGCCGCCACGACGCCGCGGATCGCCTCTTCGGGGGACTTCGGCATGAGCAGCACGTCCGCGCCGGCTTCGAGCGCGCGCACTGCCGCTTCGCCCTGGCTATAGAGATTGGTGATGCCCTGCATGTCGAGCGCGTCGGTGACGACGATGCCTTTGAATTTCAGATCGTCGCGCAGCAGGCCGGTGAGCACGGCGGAGGAGACGGTGGAAGGGATGTTCTGCGTTTCGATCGCCGGGACGGCCATGTGCGCGGTCATGATGGCGTCGGCGCCGGCGGCGATGGCGGCGCGGAACGGAGGCAGGTCGATGGTTTCCAGTTGCGCGCGGGTTTCGTCGTTGCGGGCCAGGTCCATGTGGCTGTCCACGCTGGTGTTGCCGTGGCCGGGGAAGTGCTTCGCGGCGATGAGGACGGGGCTATGCGGGTCCGAGGGCGCGCCTTCGATGAACGCGGTGACGAAGCGGCTCACCTGTTCGGGGTTCTCGCCGTAGGAGCGGATATTGATGATGGGGTTGAGAGGGTTGCTGTTGACGTCGGCGACGGGGGCGAAGATCCATTGGATGCCGAGGGCGCGGGCGTCGCGCGCGGTGGCGGCGCCTTCTTCGCGCGCGGCTTCGATGTCGCCCGCGGCGGCGAAGGCCATGTTCTGCGGCCACGGCGTGGCGGATTTTACCCGCATCGCCGCGCCGTGCTCGAAGTCGGCGCCGGCCAGCAGCGGAATGCGCGCGAGTTTCTGCAGGCGGTTCAGGAACGCGGCCATGGCGTAGGGCTCGGCGTTTTCCACCAGGCCGTGGCGCACGTGGCCGAGGACGATCACGCCGCCGACATGGAGGTCGCGCACTTCACGGACGTATTTGCGGTAGACGCGCGAGCGGGTATTGACGGCCTCGCCGTAGCAAGGCACGATGACAAGCTGCGCGACGCGGTCCTGCAAGCTGAGCGAGCGCAGCCAGCGCTGGGCCACGGCGGACTTCGCCGCGGGTCGCTTCGGAGCAGGTCTCCGGGCCGGCGGCGCCGCGAGCGTGAGAGTGAAAAGAGAAAAACTGAGCAGAGCGCCAGCGCGCCGGAGAGCCAACATCAGTCACTACTATAGCCGCCGGAGGTTCCTCACAACTCAACATCGCGCACAATGGAGCGGCGCGGCTTTCGCCGCTCGCCGCCCTGTGCGCTCAGAGTGCTACTGACTGGAACCCGTCGACTTTCTGGCCGGAGATCACCGCGAAGAACAGTTTCAGGTTGTAGCCCGCGTCGCGGAAGGTGAGCGCGGCGCCCAGGCACGCGCCGGCGGCGCGGAGGCGGTATCCGATTCCGGCGAAGAAGCCACTGCGCTTGGCGGCGAAGGTGGCGACACCGGAAAGAAAATCCGCCGAGATAATGGCGCGGACCGCGGGCGGCGCGACGATCTGGGGCCGCTGATGCAGAACCACGGGGACTTCGGGCAGATAGACGATCTTTTTGCCGGCGCGGCGGATCTGAAAACTCAACTCGGCGTCGGCGAGCGAGTCGCCGTAGCGCTGGTCGAAGAAGTTGATGCCGCGCACGAAATACTTGCGGACCATGAGCGCCTCGAACGGCGTCCAGGCCAGCATTCCTTCGGCTTCCGGCAGAGCCAGCGTGGGAATCTCAATTCCGTTTTTCCAGGCCTGGTACAGCAGCGAGGTGGTGGGCAGAGGGTAGCTGCGCGTGGCGGATTCGCCGGCGGGCGTGGTGATACGCGGGCTCACGGCGGCGGCCGAGTCGTCGGATTCCAGCCGCGCGGCCAGGCGCGCAATGGTGCCGGGCTGCACCTCGGCGAGCGGGGAAAGAAGCAGCAGCAGTTCGCCGGCGGCGGTGCGCACGCCGATGTTCCACGCCTTGGTGCGGCCGAAGTTGCGCGGCATGCGGAGGAAGGTGGCGGCGGGAAACTCGGAATCGAGTTCGGCGCTGCCGTCGTGCGAGCCGCGGTCGACGACGAGAATTTCAAGCGTTTCGCGATTTGCCGAGGCTTCGAGCGCCTTCAGACAGCGCCGCAACTCGTCCTTCTGATTGAGGACGGTGACAAGCGCGGTGATGCGCGGCGTAAGCGGGGCGGCGGATTCGTCCATGCGAACTCTCAAGAATAGCGTAGCCGCCTCGGTTCCCACTTGCACCGGGTGCGGCTCGGCTATGCTTGAAAACGTGACGCCCGCGCCGCCCTTGAGCCGCATGAAGCAGCTTGTCGAAGCGCTGATCGAACTCGAAGACCGCTTGCGCCTGGGAGGCGGCGCGAAGAAGATCGACAAACAGCACCGCGAGGGGAAGCTGACGGCGCGGGAACGGATCGCGCAGTTAGTCGATATCGGGACGATGTTTTTGGAGACCGGCCTGCTCGTCGCGCACGACCAGTACGACGGCCAGGCGCCGGGCGCGGGCGTGGTCACCGGCGTGGGCAAGATTGAAGGCCGCATGGCGGTGATCGTCGCCAACGATGCGACGGTGAAGGCGGGGGCGTGGTGGCCGGAGACGATCCAGAAGATGCTGCGCGCGCAGGAAATTGCGATGCGCAACCGGCTGCCGATCGTGTACCTGGTGGACTCGGCGGGCGTGAACCTGCCCCTGCAGGACGGAATCTTTCCCGGCCAGTACGGCGCGGCGCGGATTTTTTACTACAACTCGTTGATGCGGCGGCGGCTCAAGGTGCCGCAGTTCGCCGCTGTGATGGGACCGTGCATTGCGGGCGGCGCGTATCTGCCGGCGCTAAGCGATGTGATCTTCATGGTGGAGAAGACGAGCTTCATGGGGCTCGGCGGTCCGAATCTCGTGAAGGGCGCGGTGGGCCAGAGCGTCGATGCCGAGACGCTGGGCGGCGCGCAGCTTCACACCGCCACCAGCGGCGTGGCGCATTTCAAGGCGGCCGACGACGCCTCGTGCTTAAAGCTCATCCGGCAGCAGTTTCGCGAGCTGCCTGAAGCGCCGCCCGCGCCCAAAGGGACGCCGCCCGCGCTTTCGGCCGAAGGGCTGTACGACCTGATGCCGGCGGATCATCGCCTGCCGTATCCGGTGGAAGAAGTGATCCGGCGCATCTTCGACCGCGAGGGGTATCTCGAATTTCAGCCCGAGCACGCGCCGGAGTTGCTTTGCGCGCACGCGCGGTTGGCGGGGTATCCGGTGGCGCTGCTGGCGAACCGGCGCGGGTTCCTGAAGACCACCGAAGGGCCGCGGATCGGCGGGATCGTCTACACCGAGTCGGCGCGGAAGGCGGCGTATTTCGTCGAGAACGCCGAGCGGCGCGGCGCTCCCCTCATTTATCTACAGGACGTTTCGGGCTTCATGGTCGGCGTCGAGGCCGAGAGCGGAGGCATCATTCGCGCCGGCGCGGAGATGGTGGAGTCGATGGCGTGCGCGACGGTGCCGAAGATCGTGCTGACGCTGAATCACGCAAGCGGCGCGGGCTACTACGCGATGTCCGGCCAGGGGTTCGATCCGAATTTCACGTTCGGCTGGCCGACGGCGCGGATCGGCGTGATGGAGGGCGACTCGGCGGTGCAGGCGATTCACGGCCCGGAACTCAATAAGCTGCGCACGGCGGGCGAGGCTGTGCCGCCGGCGCTCGAAGAGCGGATCGCCGATACGCGCGCGGCGTATGAGCGTTGGCTCGATGCGTTTCACGCCGCGTCCCGCGGCCACGTGGACGCGCTCATCGATCCTTTGGAGACGCGCCGCGTGCTGGCGTTTGCGCTTGAAGCCGCCCTGGTTTCGCGCCACCGTGAGAACCTGATTCTGGAAACCTTATGATTCGCATCGCCAACGGCCAGGGCTTTTGGGGCGACTGGCTGGAAGCACCGGTACGGCTGGTTGAGCAGGGCCCGCTCGACTATCTTGCGCTCGACTATCTGGCGGAGATCACGATGTCGATCCTGCAGAAGCAGAAGGAGGCCGACGCGAAGCTGGGCTACGCGCGCGACTTTCCGCCGTTGATCGGACGGATCGCGGCGAGGCTGAAAGAGCGCGGCGTGCGCGTGATCGCCAACGCGGGCGGCGTGAATCCGCCGGCGTGCGCGCGCCAGGTGCGGAGCCTCGCGCCGCAACTCAAGGTGGCCGTGGTCACCGGCGACGATATTTTTCCGCAGTTGGATGAGCTGCTCGCGCAGGGGCACGAGTTGCGGAACATGGAGACCGGCGAGCCGTTGTCGGCGATCCAGGGGAAGATTCTGAGCGCGAATGCATACCTGGGCGCGGCGCCGCTGGTGGAGGCGTTGGCGACGGGGGCCGATGTGGTGATTGCGGGCCGCTCGACGGATACGGCGCTGACGCTGGCGCCGATGGTGCATCGTTTCTCCTGGGCCTGGGACGAATGGAACCGGCTGGCCGCGGGCGTGATCGCCGGGCACATCATCGAGTGCGGCGCGCAGTCCACCGGCGGGAACTGCATCGCGGACTGGCAGACGATTCCGGATTTCGCCGACATCGGCTATCCGATCGTGGAGGCCGAGCCGGACGGGACGTTCGTGGTGACCAAGCATCGCGGCACGGGCGGGCGGGTGTCGCTCGAAACCGTGAAGGAGCAGCTTCTCTACGAACTGGGCGATCCGAAGAACTACATCACGCCGGACTG
>JAJYKC010000221.1 GCA_021788955.1 Acidobacteriota bacterium | reverse complement strand
AACTTCCCCCTCGCAACACGGCCGCGCGCGTATGTTCGTCGGTGTATTCGTCCGTCCATTGCCACACTTGGCCCGCCAGGTCCGTGATGCCGAAGGGACTCGCGCCGCGTTCGCTCCCCACATCGGCCGGAGTGGTCGTCGTCCGCCCTTTGTCGGGCGCCGGCACGCGGGAGGCGTCCCACTCCTCGCCCCACGGGTACGCCCTGCCGTCGCCGCCCTGCGCGGCGTACTGCCACTCCCATTCATGCGGCAGGCGCTTGCCGGCCCACTTGGCATAGGCGCGGGCGTCTTCGAGCGACACCCACGTTACCGGCTTGTTCTCCCAACCCGACGGAGGTTCGCCACCGCGCCAATCGCGGAGAAAGTTGTGGTCGTCGGCCGGGCGGTAGTGGCTGGCCGCAAGAAACCGCGCGAACTCCGCGTTCGTTACCGGATGCCGGTCCATCGCGAAGCGCTGCACGTGCATCGCGTGCAAATGCTGGCGGCGCGGACTGTCTTCCCAGGGATACTGGACATCGACGCCGGTATCGTTGCCGCCTTCGATCTCGATGCCGGAAACGCGGAACTGATAATCAGCCGCGGGAATGGCAACCATGCCCGGCGGTGCGGAGGCTTTGGGCGATGTGGGTTCGATCGCAACTAACTTCTGAGTAAGCACGCGCCACTGCTTTGAGTAACTGGCGAGCGGACGCACCGACAGAGCGCGCATCTGCGCCAGCAGACGCGAGGCGCGGCCGCTCAGAGTTCGCGTGGCCAGGACCGCGCCGAATCCGTGCGCTTCCAGCGCGAAGCGCAGCACCGCCTTGCCGCCGCTCGTCTCCGGCTGAAGCTCGGCGCCATTCCACAAGTCGTAGTAGCGCATGCCGGACTCGGCTTGCACTTCCATCTCGCCGCCGTCGAGGGAAAACTCATTCCGGTTGACGATCGTCCACAGCGTTTCGCCGTTGAGCGGGAACCGGCTCGCAAAGGCCCCGTACTGTAGCATCGGCGCGTAGGGTTCCCAATCCGCGCTGACGAGCATCGGCGCCATCGCGCGTTCAATAAGCGCGATGCGCCGGACGGCCTCGGCGTCGCGGTCGTCAATCTGGTTCCAGATGCCCCAGATGTTTTCCCAGCTCTCATAACCCACGCCGTTGAAGAACGCGGCTTGCAGATCGTCGGTTTTGTCCCGCGCCCAGCGGTCGCAGACATTGACGAGATGGCGCGGCTCCAGCCACTTATAAAGGCTCACCATCGGTTCGAAAGGAAATTTCCAATACCCCCAGCTCATCGTGTTCCACCCGAGCGCCTCGCCCGGTGTCTCCGGCGCGCCTTCCGGCTCGAAACCCAGCGGATGTCCCATGCGCTCGGCCGCCTCGCGGAAGCTCAGCGGCAGTTCGGCGAGAGTGTCCCCGTTTACGCCGTCGGCGCCGATGTCGGCCATCAGCCGCGCCGTCGCCAGCGCGTTCGGCGTGCCTTCGTCCCGCGTGCCCTGGTCCCAAAGCATCACCGGGAAGAGGACGCGTACGCCGTAGCGGTGAAACTCGGCGATCATGGCCCGCACACCGTCGATGCCGCCGGGCATGTCGCGCAGCCGGTCATACTGGTTCCGCGAGTCGATCCCGATGTTCGGGTACGTGTGCCACAGCAACACGGCATCGATGCCGCCGTAGCGGTGCTCGAGGTCTTCCAGGTAGCGCTTCACAGTGTACTGGCGCTTCGAGGCGTCGTACAGATAACGGTCCTCGATCATGACTTGCGGCTGGATGAAGGCGCGCTTGGTCCAGTCAAGTTCCCTGCGGCGGTATTCGTCGTCCTTGTAACCGGCGCGGATCAGACGCTCATGGCGGAACTGCCGCATGTCGTCGAGCCAGGCGCGCTGATCCGCGGCCGTGAGCGGAGCCTCGCCGCCCCGCGCGCAGCAGTGGCCCTCGGCCGCGGAAGGATTCTTCGGCCCGGGAATCTGCTCGCCCTGCGGAGCAGAGGCTGTATCCTGCGCCACCACGCTCACTCCGCATAACGCCGCGGCGCAGACTGCCGCAATCCAGGTTCTTCTCATCATGCTCCCGGCTCCTGTCGGCTTATCGCAGCAGCACCGTTTCGGTGATCTGCTCGCCCAGATGGACATGAAACAAATTGCCCTGCGGATGTATCCAAAGGCCTTCGCCCTTGGGAACGGGAATTTCTTCCGGCTTGGTTACCGTCACGAAATTGTCCGTCTCGACCCCTTCCATCAGATGGCCGATATGGACGTGCAGGTGGCACTGGGTTATCACCTGCGGGCCGTTCAGCGCCAGCGCCCAGTCGCCGTCCGGGAAAAGCTCGCGCGCCTTGGCGATCGCCGCCGCCCAGAAGATGGTGCGCTCTTCCCCGCTCATCGCGGCAAGCGAGTGCTCATGGCCGCGCGGCAGGGCCAGCCAGCGATGGGGCTTCGCGGGGTTGATGTCTTTCAGGAAAAAAACGTGGATGCCGGGCGGCTGCTTCTCGGCTTCCCGGCACAGGCTGCAGTTGCGCGCCGCCATCGTCTCCGGATGCGCCGGGTCGCAGGCGCAGACGGCCGCTCCCCGCGCGCTCAGCGCCAACGACAGCGCCAGCAGCATACCGAGTCGCGTCATTTCGCTCATTATACTGGAGGCATTGTTCTCCCTCTCGCGCACCCGGCCATGGCTCGCCGCCCTCCTCTGGCTCGTTCTGCTTCTCGCCGGCGCCGGCCGTTTCGGTCTGCTCAGCACCGATGAGCCAAGATACGCCGCCATCGGGCAGTCGATGGCCACCACCGGCGACTGGGTCACGCCCAAGCTCTGGGGCAAACCGTGGTTTGAAAAACCTCCGCTGATTTATTGGATGACCGCGCTCGCATTCCGCGCGGGCCTTGGACAAGAAACCGCGCCGCGCACCCCTGTAGCTCTTCTCAGTGTGGCGTTGCTCACGTTTCTGTTTTTCGAAACGCGCCGAAGCTACGGCGAGCGCGCGGCGTGGTTCGTATCTGTGCTGCTCGCCACCTCCGCCGGTTGGCTGGCGTACAGCCGCATCGCCGTCACAGATCTGCCGATGGCGGCATGCTTCACGGTGGCATGGCTCGTAGCGTTGCGGCCCGGCGTGCGCGCCGCTTGCGTGGCGGGCGCGTTCCTCGGTCTCGCCGTTCTCGCCAAGGCGCTTGTCCCGCTGGTTCTGTTTCTCCCGGTCGCCTGGTTCATGCGCCGCCGCCTCCGCAACCTCGCCGCGCTCGCCGGCTGCTCGGCCGCCGTCGGTCTCCCCTGGTTCGTGCTCTGCTACGCGCGCAACGGCATGCCGTTTCTCGACGATCTCATCTGGAAACAGCACTTCGCCCGTTTCGCCACCGCCGCCCTCCAACACGTCCAGCCGTGGTGGTACTACTTTCCCGTGCTGCTCGGCGGACTCTTTCCCTGGACACCACTGCTGGCTCTTGCGGGCGTGCGGCGGCTCTACGAAGAGACGATGCTTCGTTTGGCGGGCGCGATCGCCTTGTTTGGCTTCGTGTTTTTTTCCTCAGCTCGGAACAAACTGCCTGGCTACCTGCTGCCGCTCCTGCCGGCCGTAGCCTTGCTCATCGGCGTCGGCCTGGACCGCGCTACGCGTAAGGCTGCTTCGGTCACCCTTGCGGCCTCCGGCCTCCTGCTCGCGCTCCTGGGCTGGATCGCCTCCGCGATCGGACCGGGAGTCGCCGGCGGCCTCACCCATGTCGGCTTCCACGTGCCCCTCTGGGCCTGGGCTGCCGCGGTCGCCTCCGCCGCCGCTGCCTTTGCAGCCGCCTGGGGAAACCGGAGGGAATGGGCGGCCGCGCTGATTGTCAGCGTCTTCCTGGCCGCATACCTCGCTTTCCTCTGGCGCGGTCTGCCGGAACTCGACCGCACCGTCTCGGCCCGCTCGCTGTGGCGCGACCACGTCCGGGAGATGGTAAGTCCCTGTGTTTCCAATCTTCCACGGGAACTTGAGTACGGCCTGTCCTACTACGCCGGAGGCCCGGTCCCGGCCTGTCCCTAGCGTTGATCGCTTCTCTTTCCGGCCCGGGAAACTTGAATCTTGGAAGCCAACATAGTAATCTCTATATAAAAAGAGAGATTGCCTTGAGTCAAGCCGCTCTTCTCCCGCAGACCACCGAAACCGACGCCCAATACGACCGCATCGTGCGCGAGGACATTGAACTGTTCCGCCAGGCGGCGAATCGCTACACGTCCGGTGAAATCAACGACGACCAGTTCCGCCCGCACCGCCTTCGGCGGGGCATCTACGGCCAGCGCCAGCCCGGCGTGCATATGGTGCGCACCAAGATCCCCGGCGGCATTGCCACCGCGGATCAGTTCTCCGCGCTCGCCTCGATCGCGGAGGATTTCGGGGGCGGCAAAGGGCATCTCACCACGCGGCAGAACATGCAGTACCACTTCGTTCCGCTCGCCGATGTTCCCCCGCTGTTGCACCGTCTGGCCGATTACCGGCTCACGACTCGTGAGGCCTGCTACAACACCGTCCGCAACGTCACCGCCTGCCCCCTGAGCGGACTCCTTCCCGGCGAGCCGTTCGATGTTCAGCCATATGCGCGAACCGTCGCTTTCGCCTTCCTGCACAAGGAACTGACCGACTCGATGCCGCGCAAGTTCAAAATCGCTTTTTCGGCCTGCAAGGACGACTGCATGCTCACCTCTATCCACGACGTGGGATTGCGAGCGGTAGTTCGAGACGGCCGGCGTGGCTTCCGCATGGTGGTGGGAGGCGGGCTGGGTCCTCTGCCGAGCGAGGCGAAACTGCTGCACGAGTTTGTTCCGGCCGAAGAACTCGTCAACCACATCGAGGCGGTGCTTCGCCTCTTCAACAAGCACGGCAACCGGAACAACAAAAACAAGGCGCGGTTGAAGTTTGTGCTCCGCGAGCGGGGTTTCGAGTGGGTGCGCGAGCAGATCGCGCGGGAACTCGAAGAAATCCGCGCTCACGGAGGCATTGCAACCCCAGAGTGCGTGCCGGAAGGCTTTGGTGGTTTTCAATCAGCACCACCACCCCGTGGCACCGGAACGGACCTGCCGCTAGCCGGTACGCCGGCCGTCGACCCAGCCTATGACGAGTGGCTCGAAACCAACGTACGCGAGCAGAAGCAGCACGGCTACGCGGTAGTCACCGTTCGCACGCCGCAGGGCAACCTGACAAGCAGGCAGATGCTGGGCATCGCCGATCTTTCCCGCCAGACCGGTGACGGTCTGGTGCGGATCTCGATTGACCAGAATGTCCATCTGGGTTACATTCCCCTGCGCAACCTGAAGCGGGTTTACGCCGCTCTCCGGTTGCTTGACTTGGCCGAGTCCCGCGCCGGCGAGATCTCCGATATCACTACTTGCCCAGGCGCCTATAGCTGCAACCTTGCGCTCACAAAGTCGATGAACCTCGGAGCGGCGTTGGCCGAAACGGTACGCAGATACCACGATCCGGCAATCCGGGCGCTCAATATCAACGTGAGCGGTTGCCCGAACTCCTGCGGCCAACACTGGACGGGTGACGTGGGCTTCTACGGCAACGCACGGAAAATCGAGGGCCGGGAAGTGCCGTATTACCAGATGCTGCTGGGCGGTGGCGTCGACTCCGAGGGCATCCTCCGCTTCGGCATGGCGATCCAAAGCTTGC
>JAJYKC010000220.1 GCA_021788955.1 Acidobacteriota bacterium | reverse complement strand
GTCCGGATGATAGTCGTAAGTAATCCTCACCGCCGGCAACCCCCACGCATCTTTCACCTGGGGATCTAAAGTAACCGTGCTCTTCTCCTGCGCCAGCGAGGACGAGTGCGACAACAGCGTCATCGTGCGGCTGAAATAAGTTGCGAGCATCTTCTTGTACTCGCTCCCCCACCGCGGTGCATCCGGTGGCAGACCATTCAGCGCATACCCCGCCGGATAAAAATCGAACCGCGCGTCAATCCCGCCCCCGCCATAAAATCCGCGCTTCGCATCGGCGGCATAGTAGTCGTGAATCAGCCGCGTCACCTGAATCCCCTTATACTCATTCAGCGGATGCTCGAACAGACCTTCCACATCGCAGCCCAGGTCCCACATCAGGTACTTCCCCACCAGGCCGCTCGAATTCGCCAGACCCTCCGGAAAACGCGCCGACTTCGACAGCAGCAGTAACTTCGGCGTCTCTACCCCATTGGCGCAAACAAACACCGCCTTCGCCCGCTGAAAGATCTCCCGCCGGTTCCCGTCGAAATAAACCGCGCCCGCCGCCCGCCCCGCACTGTCAATTTCAATCTTCCGCACGTAACAGTTCGCCCGGACCTCGCACCGCCCCGTCGCCTCCGCCGCCGGAATCACGCTCACGAGCGTGCTCGACTTCGCCCCCATTTCGCACCCGAACGATTCGCAAAATCCGCAGTTCGAGCACGCCGCCCGCCCCTGATACGGCCGCGAAAGTATCGCCACCGGCGCCGGAAACGGATGCAGCCCCAGCTTCTTCGTCGCCCTCTCGAACAGCACCCCCGACGACTTCACCGGCATCGGCGGCAGCGGGTACGGCTTCGATCGCGGCGCCTCGAACGGATTCGCCCCCGCAAGCCCCGAAATGCCAAGCTCGTACTCGGCCTTCGTGTAATACGGCTCCATGTCCGCATACGAGATCGGCCAATCCTCCAGATCGGCCCCGCTCACCGCGCCGAATAAACTCCGCTCCCGGAAATCGCTCTCGTGAAACCGCCAGTAATTAGCGGTAAAGTGTACGCTCCCCCCGCCCACCTGCCGCCCGTATTCAATCGCCTTCATCGGTACCGCGACATCCGCCTCCGACTTACGATGCAGAATCGGCTGTAACTTCGGATCGTTCGTCAGCCCCGCCTGAAACGTGTACTTGATTTCGTCGTGCGAGTAATCCTTCTCGTGTAAGTAAGGCCCCTGCTCCAGCACCACCACCTGAAACCCCGCGGTCGCTAACTCCTTCGCCACAACGCCCCCCGCCGCGCCCGCCCCGATCACCAGAAAATCGACGGCATCCGCCGGCCGGAACTTCGCCCCGCTCATTCCTTCTTCTCCCCACTCGCTTCCGCGTCGTAGTAACCGAACGGCGGCTGGTACGCCATCCACCCCTCAAACCCGATCAGTTCCCATCCAACCTTCCCCCGGTTCCCGCCATACCGCGGATCGCCCAGAAACCCCAAAACCGTATGCGTCCGGAGTAACTCGAAGAAATCGGTATGCTCAATGCTCCGGATCAGCGCCTTCTGCTCTTCATCGCTCAGCGACGCGATGCTCGCCGAACCCGGAAACATCTCCTGCCGTTTCTTCTGTAACTCCGCCATCCCCGTCCGGTACGCCTCCCGCTCGTCGCGGGCAAACGTCTCGAGCGCCCGGTCGATAAAGTAAATCACGCCCGCCTCGCGCGCCCCCGGCCCATCGGTCGAAGGAATAATCTGCGCCGCAATTGCCTCAATCTCCCCGGCCGTGTCCTTATCGAAACTCTCAAACTCCCCGCCGCCCGCCTTCGCCCGCTCTCGCGCCTGCTCCTGCGCCGCCAACACCTCCGGCCACGCCGCCATCGCCAGCGACGAGATCATCCACTCCCTCCGCGTTGCGCCCATAGTGTGTTGCATTATCCCACGGACGAAAGTTACCTGGGCTACCCATCCCCACGCGGCAGCCCGCGGCGCTACACTGGACGCCTGAGGGAGGTGTGCTATGCCGAAGTTCGTAATCGAAAGAGAAATCCCTGGAGCCGGAAAGCTGTCCGCCGGCGACTTACACTCAATCGCCCAGAAGTCCTGCAACGTTCTCCGCGCCATGGGACCCCAGGTCCAGTGGGTTGAAAGCTTCGTCACCGACGACAAAATTTACTGCGTCTATATCGCTCCCGACGAGGCCGCGGTCCTCGAGCATGCGCACCAGGGCGGCTTCCCTGCCAATCGCATCTCGCAGGTCCGCTCGGTGATCGATCCAACGACTTCCGAGTAGAACCGCCACAACCCCAACGCCATCCCACTTACTGCCGCGCCGCGAACGCCCGCCAGAACGCGTCCACCAACGCCTCTGCGCGCGGCCTCTGATCTTCCTGCGCCTCCACGTCCTTCCGGAAGATATGCCAGTACAGCATCGGCCCCAGCAAAAGGCCGATCGCCAACTCCTGGTCCAACCCCGCCTGCAACTCGCCTTTCTTCATCCCCCGTTCCACCAGCCGCCGGATGTCGCGCGTCGCCGGATCCGTCACCATCCTCCGCCACGTCGTCCCGAAGGTCCGGTTCCGCGCTGAGTAAGCAATCACATGGGGAAGTATCCTGTCCCGAAGCTCCGGATTCTCCGGCGGCCGGTAAGCCAGCAGCGCCGCAAGATCCGCCCGCGTGTCGCCCGTGTCGAACTTCGGCCGCGCCCGCAGCCCGCTCGCCTCCGCCAGCATCTCCAGCAGCAGCGCTTCCTTATTCGCCCAATGCTTATAGATCGTCGCCTTGCTCACGCCGGACTTCCGGGACACCGCATCCATGCTCGTCCCCTCGATGCCCTGTTCGGCGATCAGTTCCAGCGCCGCCTTCAGCACTTTCTTGTGCGCGCTGGCGCTCGGTCCCCTCGGCATCTCTCAAACCTCGATCTTGCTGAACAGGTAACTTCCGGTCCCCAGCAACGCCAGCGCAACCGCCACCAGCACCGCGCCATCGAGGGCAAGCCCGAATGCCGCCCGGCCAATCAGCGCGCTTCGCAATCCATCCACCCCGTATGCCAGCGGATCGATCCGAGTAATGATGCTCAGCACCCGCGGCAGATGGTCGAGCGGAAAAAGCGCGCCCGACAAAAAGAACACCGGCATCACCAGAAAATTCATAGTGAGCTGGAAACTCTGTATATTCTCGATCGCCGAGCCGATCGCCGTACCCATCGCGCTGAAAAGCGCCGCGATCAGGCCCATGAACAGCAGCGCCAGCGGCAGCGTCCGCAAATCCACCACCCGGAACCCGGCCACGAACGCCACCACCGCCACCAGCAGTCCCTGGATGCAGGCCACCGTCGCGCCGCCCAGCGTCCGGCCCAACATCACTTGTATCCGCTGCACCGGCGCGACGAGTGTCTCCTTCAAGAACCCGAACTGCCGGTCCCACAGAAGGCCCATCCCGGAGAGGACCGAGCTGAAAAGCACGGTCATCGCAATCACCCCCGGCGCCACAAACTGCACATAGCTCCCCTCGCCCGCTCGCTTGAACACCGGACCCAGCCCGAAACCCAACGCCAGCAGATAAAGCAGCGGCTGCCCCAGCGACGCCACCACCTGCGCGCGCGACCGCACGTACCGCCGCAGCTCCCGCAGCCACAAAATGTAAATCGCGCTCATCGCCGGTTCTCCCACAATTTGGCCATCGTCTTCAGTCGATCGCGAGACACGTTGGCCGTCTCGTCCCGGATCGTCGACCCCGTCAACGCGAGAAACGCCTCTTCGAGCGATTCTTTCCCCGTCTGCTGCTTCAACTCCTGCGGCGAGCCCAGCGCCACAATCTTCCCGTGGTCGATGATCGCGATTCGCTGCGCCACACGTTCCGCCTCGTCCATGTAGTGCGTGGTGAGGAACACCGTCACCCCCTCGGTCTGGTTCAGATGCTTCACATGGGTCCACAGTTGGTTGCGCGTCTGCGGGTCGAGCCCCAGCGTCGGCTCGTCCAGGAACAGAATCTTCGGCGTATGCAGCAGTCCTCGCGCAATCTCCAGCCGCCGCTTCATCCCTCCCGAAAACATCTTCACCAGGTCGTTGCGCCGCTCCCACAACTCGAACAGCCGCAGCAGCCGCTCGGTTCTTTCCGCCCGCACCTTCCGCGGCACGTGATAGAAGACGCCGTGCAGTTCCATGTTTTCGTACGCGGTCATGTCTCCGTCGAGACTCGGATCCTGAAACACGATCCCGAACCGCCGGCGCACCTCGTGAGGATGCCTGGCCACGTCGAGACCATCGATCTCGATCGCCCCCGCCGTCGGCCGCAACAGCGTCGTCAGCATCTTGATCGTAGTCGTCTTCCCCGCCCCATTTGGCCCCAAAAACGCGAAGATCTCCCCCGCCCCGACCTCGAACGAAATCCGGTCGACCGCGGCGAAATCCCCGAATTGACGAACAAGATTCTCAACCCGGATCATGAAAACAATACTAAACCGTTCAGTTTAGTTAGTCAACCCATCTCATCCCGCCCCTCCAGGCCGGCGGGCATCGTCCGGCGCGAGGCCGCCTCTCTGCGCCAGACTAAAGATCATGCGAAACCCAGCGCGACGGTCAGTTTCCTTCGCAGTTTTAGTGTTCGCGCTAGCCGGCGCGCGCCACGGCGGCCAAGCGGTGGGTCAGGCCGTGGTGGGTAGCGGATACATTCCGCCCCTCCCCATAGCAGCGGCTCCCGGTCAACTCCTGACGATCTACATCGAGGACATCGGAGCAAATCTAACCGCTCCGGTTGACGCGCAGTCCGTACCGCTGCCTACCTCCCTTGCGGGTATCTCCGTCAAGTTCGAGCAAACGGTTGGGCCGTCGCCTATTGAATCGCCCATGCTTTCCGTTTTTCCCGTGGTTTCATGCTGGAATGGTCCGGATTGGTGTTCGCATCTTATCGGCATCAATCTCCAGGTGCCGTACGAAATGAGGGTGAGCGGTCTAACGGCCGGGGGAGTAGCACCGAATTACGCGAAGTTGACGGTGACCCAGAATGGCGCCTCTACCGCGACCGTAGCTCTGAACCCACTCACGGACCAAATCCACATTGCGCGGTACGGTGACAGTCTCATGGGACTTGCTGCGGCCGGGGGATCTACCTCCCCATATGCACCACCGCTGGCGCCCGTTGTCACCCACGCCGACGGTGCACCGGTCACCGCGCCGAACCCCGCACAGCCCGGAGAAACGGTTGTTATTTACGTTGTAGGCGTCGGATTTGGGCTGGCACAAATGCAGGACTTGCAGCTTCCGGAACCCCAGACGGGAGCGGCTCCGCGATCACCGATGAAAGGGCCGGGTGTCGCCCCAATTTTCGACTTCCGGCCGAACGCATCTCCCAGCGAATCGCTCCTCTCACGGGGTGGTCCGTTCTCTAGCTACTCAGGGCCGGTCGCGGAAAGCTGGGCTGTGGCAGGGTACCCGGGACTCTACCAAATCAATCTGACCATACCGGAGCCGCCCTCGAATGCTGCGCCTTGTGGCGCCCAAGGCAGCGCGGTGAGCGTGCAATCCAATCTCACGATTACTCTGGCTGGATTTGCCTCCTTTGACGGCGCTCCGATTTGCGTCGCGTTGCCGCCCCAGGCGGCTACGCGTTGAAGCGATAGTGCATCACATGCCGGCTGCTCACGGCAGAGGGCTTTGGCGTATCGTTTTTC